>JAGRBZ010000168.1 GCA_020433805.1 Anaerolineae bacterium | reverse complement strand
GAACTAATAGGGCAGCTTGAGAAAAACACATTAAGTCAAGAACGGATTGACAGCATTATTGAATTTGCGAAAGAATTGCAGTTAGGCGTTAAATGGGCCGATATGAACCCAAAAGATAGAAGAGAATTGCTTATAGCCCTACAGGTGAAAGTTATTGTTACCCAGATTGATGAGGGTATAGAAATAGCGGCTAGTTGCGTGCTTGATAGTAGGAAACTGAATTATAATGAATTTTGATTCAGCAAAACGTCCAGAACTCCAGTAAGACGATTTTACCTCGTAGATTTTTTAGCAGCAAGGGGTGAGGCGTATTGAGCCATTCTAAATGAGAGGCAAATTCTGGGGCGTTAACTGCGGGTTGGTTGAACATATCTTCCTTCCTTATGATGGTACATGTTGTAGGGGAAGTATAGTTCAAAATGGGCGAGAAATCGAACTTTTAAAGCGCGTAAAATCAAGATTGCATCTTACAAGGGAAGTGTAATCTTAAAGGTGGTTCCCTCTTGCCAGGTGCTTTCGGCATCAATAGTGCCGGCCAACCCTTCGATGTATTCTTTGGTCCAGAACAAGCCAAAGCCCATTCCCACTTCTTTGGTTGACCAACGCATCTCAAAGATTTTACTTAAGTTGTCCGGCTTTATACCGATGCCGCTATCACGGATTGTAATTTGAGCCTTGGTATTGCTAACGCGACGGCTTTCGATCCAGACATCACCACCTTTGTCTACTTGCTCCACTTTTTCCTTTACGGCTTCCAAGGCGTTATCAATGATGATCTTGAAGGCTTCTTGTAACATCTCTGATGATGTTGATATCAAACGTAAATCTTCAGCAAGAGCCAGATGCAATTTGATGCCATATTTCTCATAAACATGCTTGGCATTAGGTAACACTTTTTTGGCAGCGTGACGCAAACAGGCATTGATATCCACTGAACTCTCGGATTGCTGACGCCACGGTTCGTGGAGGGTATCTAAAATTTCAGCCGCTTTCATTAAGCGAAAATGAATATCATCACCTAAGTCACGCATGTTCCCTTCGGGTACATGCTGTTTTATAAATGGCTCAATGAGTTGAAGGTACATGCGAAATGCACCGATATGGTTGCGAAGGGTATGAACCTGAACCGTAGAGTTAAAGGCCATATCGGCAAACACTTGTGACACCCGGCGGCGCTCTTCTGAATTACGATAAATTCGAGCATTACGGATGCCAACGGCGGCCTGCTGCCCCAAGATGGTTAGTATTTCCGTTTCTCTCTCAGAGAACTCCGAATGCCGACTGGCTACAAATAAATTGCCAACGACTTCATCTTCTAAAAAGAAAGGTACGGCTATCACTTTTTTGATGCCCGTGAACTTTTGAGCCATCGCTGCTAAAGGCTTAGGCACAATTGGCCGAAACAGATCATAGAGGCTGTCTGATACTACAAACTTTTCAGGATGGCCGTTTACACCTTTTACGGCACGTACACTAAGATTGTCCTTAAAACGATCGTCATCCAGGTAAGCGATCGATTTAGGGCTAACAATGCCAACGCCTAATTTTCTTTCCCATTCTTGAATAATATCCTGGGCCATACTGACGGCATAGGCCCGTACAGGCAAAGCATTGCCTGACTCCATTGTAGCCACCATAGCCCCTACGTAATCCAGTTCATGGACTACTGTGTCTACAATAATCTGTAGCACCCGTTTTTCATCCGTCATACTGGCCTGAAGGGACAGAACGACCTGCTCCAAAGTGTGAATATCGGCCAACCGACGTTGACTACGAATAGCCGTGGCAGCTTGATGCCCTAAAGCGATAAGGAAATCAATGTCTCGCTGCGAGAATTCTTGGCGAGACGCAGCAAACAGGTTTCCAACAACTTCATCATCAAGAAAAAATGGCACAGCAATAACCTGTTTTATACCGGTTAACTGCTGTGCCAACAGTGACAGAGGGCGATTGACGATGGGGCGAAAAAGATCATACAGGCTATCTGAGACGATGTATTTCTCAGGCCGACCTCTTTTCCCATTAACTGCTCGCACGCTAAGATTATCTTTGAAGTTTTTATCGTCTAAATAAGCTACACATTCAGGGTTAAGAAAACTGACTTTCAGCTTCGACTCTAACTGGTTGAGTAGTTCCTGATGAATACCCACGGAATAGGCTCGAACAGGCAAGACATTACCGGCCTCTAAAGGAGCAACCATGGCTCCAACACAACCAAGGCTGTTGACAACATCATCCGCTATTCGTTGAAGTACTTGCTGAAGCTCGTCAGAAATTTTATCAGCAAGTCTATTTGATCTAGAAAGAACATTCCCGTCATGTTGAGAAACAGAAGAGTTGAACATGGACACCTGAGTCATAGCATTCCTAATTTTAGCTCTCTTTGAGACCAGGGCAGGGCTTCCTTAATAAACAGTGAACAAAACGCATAAAATCACGATTATGTCTTACGTTTTGAAGGTCACTCCCTGAGTACCACAAGAGGCTCAAACTTTTTAAACAGCAAACACAAACTTATCAAATTTGGCCCAGGAAAGATATAACAGTACTGGTGAAGAGGCCTGGCTTAATTTCGACCCTAATAATAACACGAGTAAAGTATTGGTGCAATGGGAAAATTAGGGGAAGTTAGAAAATTAAGATATTGTTTATACCTGCGGCCGCAATATCGTTAAAATTTCGCCCAAGGTTGCATAATCGGCACTACCCAGCCGGGCTACGGGGTTAAACGCTTTGGCATCAACAGTTCCCTTCGGCAAAAACAAGCCCTCTTGAATATGAAACCGTACGATTCGGCCTAATATTAACGTATTTGGCGAACCGTCTATCGGAATAATTTGGATAGATTTGGCTTCCATAGCAATGGGAGCCGTTGCTACTCGCGGGGGTTTAACACCAATCGAGGGTGTAGTTTCAAGCCCAGCGACTTCAAACTCGTCAACATCGTAATTCCATTCACCCGCCGTTTTCACCATGGTTTCCGCCAAAAGCCGATCAGGCAAATTTACGACAAACTCTCCGGTTTCTTGAATATTTCGCAGCGTGTCTTTGGGCTGACCTTCTCGCTGCCCAACTGAAAAGATGACAGTTGGCGGGTCTCCACTTACCGCATTAAAAAATGAATAAGGAGCCAAATTAAGGGTTCCATCTACGCCTAACGTAGAAACCCAGGCGATTGGACGCGGTATAACGACACTGATAAGTAATCGATAGGAGTCGCGTGAGCTTAATTCAGAGGGATCGATCGTTATCGTTTGATTTTCCATTGTGTTTCACTCCATAATTTTACTAACTGATAAAGGTAATATTCAGGGCTTATATTATATTAGTTTACGCTCTTCGATGAACTAAACCTTAAATTCTCCGCACAATAAAGAGAATAGAACAACGCCCGGTATCTCAAAAAATCAGATGCCGGACGCTATTTAATATTTCTACATGTGCGGATAAAAATACGGCTAACGGACAACCATCACCGGACAATGGGCGTGGTGAATAACTTTTTGGCTAACGCTGCCCAATAGAAAACCTTGCAGAGAACCCCGCCCGTGGGTTCCCATAATGATAAGATCCGCATGGCGTGTCTCAGCTACAGACAAAATGGCTTTAGCGCTGGGGCCTTCTAGTAGTTCCTCTTCAACGGGAAACGGTATTTCACCTAACCGTTGTCGCGCTTCATCAAGAATAAGCTGTCCGGCATTCTCGCGGCGAGCTATGAGGCTTTCATATTCATCATAGCCTAAAAAATCGGAGGTGTGGGGGAAAGCATGAACCAAGCGCAAGGTAGCACCATACTGTTCAGCCAATTCTTTAGCATAGTCTAACGCTTTATGACTATGCGTTGATCCATCAATAGCAACAATAATTTCTTTAAACATGATTTCTCCATAGAAACAGCAAGCGACAACGCTGTCGTTTTTGATGATATTATTATTCAGTTATTGTGGAGCTGAAATTTTTAGGTTATCAAAAGCAGCAGATGCTGAATGATTATCGACAGGATGAACAACAAAGCCTATATCGCCTTGCTTCAGATAATCATCCGCAGTAGGATCATTAAATTCATACATTTCTGTATCATTAACAGTGACTGTAAATACAGGGCCAATAGCCTCTAACCGCAAATGTATCGGCTGCCCGGCCTCGATATTTTCTACTTGTTTAACCGCAAAGTTGATGTCTTCTTCGGCAGAAACCTTAAATAATTTTAGCAAACCGTCTCCTGTTATCTCAAGGGTGTAAAAATTACGACCCTGGTTCCGAAAGGTTACCCCATAAGAGTCTGCCTCAGTCTCTTCACTTTGCTTAGGAGATTGTCTACTTTTCTCAGTAACATAAACTTCTAACAGAAAATCTTCATAAACGCGATCATCAATAAAAGTAATGTTGCGAATCAAACCATCTGTATTATCTTCAGAGGGAACAGGTTTCACCGAAATAACATACTGATTTTCATCGTATTTTCTCTCAATACCATTTTTTTCCTCTTCCTCACTACTAACATCTAACCGGTGCTCGCTAAAATCATCCTCCAAAACGACACTCCAATCTAGAGGTTGTTCAGTAGGGACTTCTGAGGTAGCTGCCAATTCAGGTCTACTCAAATTGAGGCCGATAAGAACACCCAATAATATGATAATTAATATCCCAATTGCCCCAAAAATCCACACACCTCTATTCGACCAAAAACTTTGCGAAGGCGCATCTGTTCCAACAGGAAACGGGGGTGGGGTGGCTAGGCGAGCGTCATGAACATTTATCGGATTTTCAGCCGACTCTAAGGCTGCTACAACGGGTTGGCTATCAGGAATAACCTGTGTTTGTATAGCCGGCTGGCTGTCCGGCACTACCGGAGTAGGCTGTGATGAACCATCGGATGGCAGGCCATCTAGCTGAACCGTTTCTGCAACTTCGGAAGTAACCAAACTTTCTGAAATAAATTGGTCTGAGTCCAAAGACGGTAATACTGTCGTTTGATCACCATCGTCTTCATCATCTTCAAAACCATTCACCTGAGACACAGGCTTTTCTAACTTCAAATCCTTCATTGCTTTCACCATTTCGCCAGCCGTAACATAGCGAGCATCAGGATTTTTCGCCATAGCTTTGGCGATAATCGCTTCTACACTGGCGGGCAGATCAGGATTTAAAGCTTGGGCAGAAGGCAATTTGGCATAAAGATGTTTGGTAGAAATCTCATGAGGGGTATCAGCCTCAAAGGGAAGATGGCCTGTGGCCAGTTGAAAGAGGATGACACCTAACGCATAGATGTCACTACGCCCATCAAGCGGTTCGCCCTGGATCTGTTCAGGCGACATATAGGTAGGTGTGCCTAAGGTGGTACCCATTTGGGTTAAACTTAGATCAGCCTGCATTACTTTAGCAATGCCAAAGTCAGTCAACAAGCAGTTATCCCGATCATCCATCAAGATATTTTTGGGCTTAACATCGCGATGCACAATTCCTTTGGTATGGGCATAATCTAAGGCATCACCTACTTGTATAATAATATGGCGAATATGCTCAACTGGAAAGGGTTGACCGTGAAATCGATCCCACAACGTGCCGGCGTTCACCAACCGCATTACCAAATAAAGATAATTTTCCGTTTCGCCAAAATCATAAACCGGCAAAATATGCGGATGTTCCAGCTTAGCAACTACTTGAGCCTCTTGCATAAAGCGGTTGACAAAAATTTCGTATTCTTTTGTATGCTGGCGAGTTAAAACCTTGATGGCTACATGGCGATCAACACTCGATTGATACGCTTTATAGACATTGGCCATTCCGCCAGTGCCTAATTGTGAAACAATTTTATATAGCCCTAGTTGCTTGCCGATCAGTTCATCCATTAATCTCTTTACCCTAGGCAAGATATAAAAACGCTTTATGCACAGGAAAATGCGTATGAGGGGGTTAAAGTTAATTTGGCTATAAAAAATAATAATAGAAAATGCATTTTTTTGCTAACATAAGTGAGTATAATAGATAATTGAAGCATAGGAAAAGACTCTTCCTGCTTATTTTACCTTGGAGTTGGATGAATGGGTAATCTCTATTGATTTTGAATTTTGAGGAGAAAGTTGCTAACGGTGGAATTCTTCAAGTATCACGCTTTAGGTAACGATATGGTGATTATTGATCCCGCAAAATTTACATTGCCACTCTCTACAGCGTCTATTCGACTAATCTGCAACCGGAATTTTGGATTGGGAGCGGATGGTATTTGTTACGGCCCATTAAACCAAACTCCGCTAAAAATGCATTTCTTCAATCCTGACGGTAGCGAGTCGTTTAAAAGTGGCAATGGGCTACGCATTTTCGCTCGATACCTGTGGGATTACGGCTATGTAAAAACAGAAGATTTTATTATCCAAATCGCAGATGAATCCATTCAAGTAAAAATAAATGATACCTACGGGCATACCATTACTACATCAATGGGGCGGCTTTCATTTTTAAGCCGAGATATTCCCATGAAAGGTTTCAACCGAGAAGTTATAAAGGAAAAAGTCACCATTGAAGATTGCAACCATATTATAACAGCCGTTACGATTGGCAATCCTCACTGCGTTATTTTTTCCGACGATAACGATGTAATCAACAAAGCTCGACAACTTGGTCCTATAATCGAGATCGCGTCATTGTTTCCCCAACGCACCAACGTCCAATTTGTCAATGTAATAGACCCACACACGATAAAAATAGGTATTTGGGAGCGAGGAGCAGGTTATACCCTTGCTTCAGGCAGTTCTGCCAGCGCGGCAGCAGGAGCAGCTATAAAGACAGGGCGATGTATTTCTCCGGTTACAGTTCATATGCCCGGCGGTACAGCTTTAGTGAATATTACACCAAAATGGGATGTGAGATTATCCGGCTCGGTCGAGGCAGTAGGGATGGGTCAATTTGCTTCCGATTTTATAAACAAGTTGCATCAAACAAATATTTCGTCCAACGAAAACGTTACTCTATGATTCCACAATTTAAGGATACTCTTCACATTCGTAATCTGAATTGTAATGTATTCTTGATACACTTTGGGCATAATTATTTGTGGTAACAAGCACGTTGTCATTCTGTTTTATTCTTTGGAAAAGCACCATAAAATTTGCGTAAATTTTTACTTAGCCAGGGCGAAACGCATTGACAAACTACCTAAAGTATGCTAGAGTATGGTAGCTGTGCATTAAAAATTTCATAGAAAGGAGGCAAGTACCGATGCTATTTCTTCCTAAAGAAGAAGGTCAAGGTTTGGTCGAATACGCGTTAATCCTCGTACTCGTTGCTATCGTTGTAATCGCTATTCTGCTGCTGCTTGGCCCCGTTGTTGGTAACGTATTCAGCAACATTGTTGCTAACCTCTAATTACCTTTTTATCTTTTAAGAACTTTTTTATTATCCCTTAAAAAGCCACCGAAATTTCGGTGGCTTTTTACTTTATAGCTCAAAAAGAAAATTTACGAGACTCAATGGATCCAATTTTCGAGGAGCCAGCATCCGCAGATGCGGCTGTGTTCGGCATCTGCGGATGCCTCACTCCTCAAATTTTAATCTACTGAGACCAACAACTTTTCAAGCTCGGTCGCGCTGTTGACAGGCTGTCTACATGTAAAATTCTGGCAGACGTAGGCTGTAGTTTGATTATTTTGCATGGGTCGTGAAAAAACCAGTTCAGGTTGTCCCTCAATCGCATTTTCAGTAGCTACGGCAACAACTTGATTAGGTCGATAAGTATCAAAGAGAATTTTCAGCATATTTTGGGTATCCTCTTGTTCTCGTGAACCAATTATCGCAACCTCTTTGGGAGGAGCCAAAACAAACTCTAAAGCCCCCAGCCAATGGGCGAAAGCAGCCGGATATTGGACCATAGCCTGCTGCAATGACGCCAGAACTTCTACAGCCGGTTTTTCATAGTGTGCCTGACCGGTATAGGCTGCTAGTTGAAGGAGCGTTCTAACAGCCATGCTATTGCCACACGGAGTAGCATTATCTTGTAAACTTTTAGGCCGTATTACAAGTTGTTCATGATCATCAGCTGTATCAAAAAAACCACCATGAGTTTTGTCATGAAAATGGGTAAGGACAGTGTCCATTAAAGAGCGGGATCCTTGGAACCAGCGCGGCTCAAATGTAGTTTGATACAAAGCCAGCAAACCATCGGCATAAAAAGCGTAATCTTCGAGATAGCCCATGAGTTTCGTTTCGCCGGGCTGTGCTTTCCAGGTACGGAATAGACGCCCGTCTATCATCATTGTCGTCAAAATGAACTCGGCGTTTTTAATAGCGATATCTAAGTAATCGGCGCGGTCAAGGACACGAGCAGCTTCAGCAAAGGCAGCCAACATTAATCCATTCCAGGCTGTCAAAATCTTTTCATCGCGCCCCGGTTTGATACGCTCTTCTCTAACAGCGAAGAGTTGCGAACGTCCTCGTTTGAGTATTTCATCTAAGGCTTCGAGATCGATGCCAACCTCCTGGGCTATTGTTGGTAAAGGAACAGGAATATTCGGAATAGATTTTCCTTCAAAATTCCCGGTTGGCGTAATATCGTAGGCACGACAGAAAATTGTGCCTTCTTCCTCTCCTAAAATAGCCTTGACTTCGTTGGGCGTCCAAACAAAGAATTTACCCTCTTCGCCTTCGCTGTCGGCATCTTGGGTGGAGTAAAATCCTCCGGCCGGATCGGTCATTTCGCGCATCACATAGTCTAACGTTTCTTCAACAATACGTCGATAGAAAGGTTTGCCGGTAAGTTGATAGGCGTGCAAATACAACCGAGCCAGCAAAGCATTATCGTAGAGCATCTTTTCAAAATGCGGCACCAGCCATCGATCATCGACCGAATACCGATGAAAACCGCCCCCTAACTGATCATACATACCGCCGTAAGCCATCTTAGATAGTGTTAACTCAAGCATATCCAACGTGCTTGCTCTTTTGCTTCGATGATAACTCCGCAATAGACAGTCCCAGGTCATCGGCTGCGGAAATTTGGGGGAACCTTGTAATCCACCTTCAGAGCGATCAAAATTACGTGATAACGTTTGGAGCGCTAACTCAGGAACCGCCGGGTCGAGTGAGCCTCCCGATTGAAGGGGGATGGTTGCCGCCATTCGGGCCAGCATCGACTTGCCGTTACTAACAACATCTTCTTTGCGTTTATGGTAAGCATCGGCCACACCGTAAAGCACTTGCTCAAAACTGGGCATAGTATAGCGTGGGGTCGGTGGATAGTATGTACCTCCGTAAAAGGGAACGCCTTCGGGTGTTAAAAAAACACTCATCGGCCAGCCACCTTGGCCCGTTAAGGCTACTACGGCATCCATATAAATCGAGTCGAGATCGGGGCGTTCTTCACGGTCGACTTTGATATTGATAAAGTTTTGATTCATAATTTGAGCCGTACGCTCATTTTCAAAACTCTCATGTTCCATCACATGGCACCAGTGACAGGCAGAGTATCCGATGCTTAGAAAAATCGGTTTGTCTTCGGCTTTGGCTCGGGCCAGCGCTTCTTCGCCCCAGGGATACCAATCAACCGGATTTTGAGCGTGTTGTAATAGATAAGGGCTGCTTTCTTTGGCTAATCGATTGGTCACCTTAGCCTCCTTTTTTATAAATATCACTATAAAAATTTTCTCGTAAGTATAGCAGTAAAAATCTCTCTTGTAAATTACCCCCTCAAGCTGCCGGGTAGGTTTTCAGGTAAAATTCACAAAATTTGTCTACACTTAACAATTAAGGGTTTTTGCCAAAGGCATTGTTTTCAAAGACCACGTTAAGCTTATCAACACAGAGGAGAACAAGCACTTGAAATCGTTCAAAACTTTATCCTTTAATTTTTTCATTATTATGTTGGTTATAGGGTTACTAATCGGCTGCGGAAGCACCGAGGCAGCAGAGCCGCCGCTACCTACAATTGTAGCGGATTCATCACCATCGGAAGCTATTGAACCAACCGCAACTCAACTTCCGCTCACGATTACACCAGCCGTTGAAAACCAACAACCTGACGACAACCCCGAGCAATCAGAGCCTCCTACTGCCCAACCGACTGAGGTAGACACCGCCTTGAGCCAAACGCCTCCGACAGAGACACCGGCCCCACGACCCACTCAAACGCCTACAACGGTAGTTCAGCGTCCGGCCATCGAATCAATTTCGATAGATTTGGTGCCGGTAGCTACCGGATTGGCGAAACCACTTTATCTAACGCATGCAGGTGATGGGAGTAACCGCCTCTTTGTGCTTGAACAAACCGGGAGAATTTTGATCATCGAAAATGGAGAAATCAACCCCACGCCATTTCTCGATATTGTTTCCATCGTCGGCTCCGATGCTAATGAACAAGGATTACTGGGATTAGCGTTTCATCCTAATTATGCCGAAAATGGCCTCTTTTTCATCAATTACACGAACAAACAGGGCGATACGGTTATAGCGCGCTATGCTGTCTCTGACGATGCCAACAGCGCTGACCCGAACAGCGGCGAATTTCTACTGACCATTGGGCAACCGTACCGCAATCATAACGGCGGGCAAGTGGCCTTTGGTCCGGATGGCTACCTGTATGTGGGGATGGGTGACGGCGGCAGCGCCAATGATCCTGAAAATCGAGCACAGGATTTAGGCGCGTTACTGGGCAAGATTTTACGTCTCGATGTCGATGCCGGCGCTCCCTATGGCGTCCCGGAAAGCAACCCGTTTGTGGCCGATAGTCAAGCCCGGCCTGAAATTTGGTCTTACGGGTGGCGTAATCCATGGCGATTTTCGTTCGATACGGCCACCGGCGATCTATACGTGGCCGATGTAGGACAAAATCAATATGAAGAGGTCCACGTAGAATTGGACGGGACGGGCGGTGGTCAAAATTATGGATGGCGCATTATGGAAGGGCTGCATTGTTTCAACCCCACCAATTGCGATCCCCAAGCCTTGGAACTGGTTTTACCCATTGCCGAGTACGATCACACCCAGGGCTGTTCCATTACCGGAGGCTATACATATCGCGGCCAACAATCGCCTAACCTGGACGGCATCTATTTTTATGGTGACTATTGCACCGGCATCATATGGGGTCTCCGCCAAGACACCGATGGAAGTTGGGCACAAACGCACTATTTAAGCAGCGGCCTAACGATAAGTTCCTTTGGTCAAGATGAGACAGGGGAAGTCTACGTCATCGACCACAGCGGAGGCGTATTTCAAATTATCGGACAATAGGGGTAACCAGTACCATTGCTGCGTTGACACCAATTTTAGCGGATGATATACTGATACTATCCTCTTTGTTTTCGCCGGTCGAATTGGCGTATTACATCGACACTTTACAAGGACTTAAGCAAAACGTAAATATAACGCCCGAAAGATAATCTGGTGACGTACAAATATAGCTGCCGCAAATGCCCAATTAGAAATCGCTGTATTGAAGAAAGCGACAACCCTACGAGTACCAAGTCTATGGTGCGCGCGGCTTTTGAAGCAAGAACAGACACCTTGGCAACATGGGCAACCCTTCAGAAACAATGCTTGCTTTTAGAGGCTGATAAAGCACGTTCAAAATCAGCATTAAGCGATAGGCTACGCAAAGTACAAGATGATTACCCTGAAGAGGATGACTCGGATGCACTAAAAATGCCGAGTACGATGAGCAAACAAAAAAGCTCTGTCATTCGGCGCTTAAACCCAAACAAACAATTTGATGCTCCGGAAAACCGCAAAACCTCTCAGACTCCTGATTATTTAAGGCCTGTCTCTCCGCCCGTAAAAAAGGGGCCATCAAAACCGCTCAAACGGCTTTCCTCAACAAAACCGCTCCGTGAGATAAGGGATGAAAACCGTTTTTGGTTTACGGTATTGCGTACGGGACGCCATATTGCGCTACCTATCAATGGAGAAATCTCTTTTGGTCGATTTGATCCCAATGTGGGCATCCCCCCGGATATTGATTTATCGTTTGAAGATCGCGGCTCGAAAATGGTATCGAGACGCCACGCATTGATAATTGGGCGCAATGCCGAACATCGAATCGAAGATTTAGGCAGCCGAGCAGGTATTTTTCTCAACGGAACGCAAGTTGATCAGGCCGTCCTCAAACCTAGAGACCATATCAGTTTAGGCGGCGTCAAAATGATCTACGACAAAATCCCGCCCGAGATATTTCAGCAAGCCATAGAAAAGCGGACGCGCCATATTCTCACAGTAACCCCGACGGGGCGCAAATTTCATTTAGATTGCAACAAAAAAATTCTTATTGGCCGAAAAGACACGAGTGTAAACTTTCTACCCGATATTGATCTTAGCGCAGACGGTGATGTTGCGCGTTTGGTTTCACGCCGGCACGCTATCATACGCTGGCGATACAGTCAGCCTTTTATCGAAGATTTAGGCAGTAGTTTTGGCACAAGACTTCGTGGCGATGTGTTGTCATTGGGTCAAATGGTCCCTCTAAAACCCGGCGATCATATCTGGCTGGCCGGCTGTGTTCTGGCCTATGACATAGAAACGTAAGGAGAAAAAAACAACTTCTATGACCCACCAATCCACTTCCGAATCAGATAACTCACTAGAGACTCTCATTACCTGGCCTAACGACGGCAAAGAGATGGTATACATTTCGGGCGGCTATTTTACGATGGGAAATCAGGACGGTGATGCTAATTATCGACCAGAACACCAGGTTTACGTAGCAGGTTTTTACCTTGACCGCTGGCCGGTAACCAACGCCGAGTACAAAAAGTTCATCGACGACACCGATTACCCCGTACCCAACTACGATATCAGTTGGTGTGATACAAAATCCTACAATTGGGACTCGACACGGCGTATCTATCCAGAGGGGAAAGCCGACCACCCCGTTGTATTGATTTCCTGGGAAGATGCAATGGCCTATGCGGCCTGGGCGGGTAAACGGCTACCAACCGAGGCCGAATGGGAACGTGCCGCACGTGGCACAGAGGGTCGGCGATATCCTTGGGGGCAAGCCTTTGCCGGTGGTTTATGCAACAGCAAAGAAGCGGAACTTGCCCAAACCAGCGCAGTTGGTCAATTTTCTCCTGATGGCGATACCCCTGAGGGATTGGTTGATATGGTGGGCAATGTTTGGGAGTGGACAAACAGTCTCTTTCGACCCTACCCCTATGATGCGGACGACGGTCGAGAAAGTCGCCACGCCAGCGGATTTCGCGTACTGCGTGGTACATCTTGGCGCAACGATGCCAATGTTGCCCTGTGTGTCTCACGGCTGGATGGTGACTTTAAGTTTTTCAACAATGTAGGGTTTCGCTGCGCTGTTTCACCAGAATAGAACTACTCTCAGTAGATCAAAATTTGAGAAGTAAGGCATCCTCAGATGCCGAACGGAGCCGCATCTGAGGATGCTGGCTCCCCAAAAATTAGATCTACTGATCCTAGCTCTCGCGTCCGACAGCTGTGGCCATTGTACGAACCTTCCCCATCAACGTGGCAAATTGAGGTAATGTTAGGGATTGCGGGCCATCAGAAACCGCCTTTTCAGGATCAGGATGCGCTTCAATAATCAAGCCGTCTGCTCCGGCAGCTACGCTCGACAGAGCAATCGGCTGCACGTGCCGGCGAACGCCAATGCCGTGGCTGGGATCAGCGATAACAGGCAGGTGAGAAAGCTCTTTGAGCAGCGGAAAGGCGTTAATATCAAACGTATTGCGGGCGTATTTGTTATCAAATGTACGAACCCCGCGCTCACACAACATCACCTGAGTATTGCCATGCCGTAAAACATATTCAGCCGCCATCAGTAGGTCTTCTAAGGTAGCTGACATACCTCGCTTAAGCAAAACCGGCTTTTGTGCCAATCCAACGGCATTCAGCAGATCGTAATTTTGCATATTTCGTGCCCCAATTTGAAGGACATCGGCATAAACCGCTACTAAGGCAACTTTGGTAGGTGACATCACTTCGGTGACAATAGGTAGCCCTGTGGCTTCGCGTGCTTCGGCCAATAGTTTTAGCCCGGCCTCACCCAGCCCCTGAAAGCTGTAAGGCGAGGTTCGCGGTTTGTAGGCTCCGCCGCGTAACATCGTGGCTCCTGCCTCTTTGACAGCGTGAGCCGTTTCTAAAATTTGCTCGCGACTTTCCACGCTGCACGGTCCGGCAATGACAATTATTTTTTTGCCCCCAACAGGCACATCCCTAACGTTAAAAACCGTATCTTCCGGAGAAAAAGCACGGCTGGCGAGCTTAAATTTCTGGGTGATGGACATGGTCTCACGCACGCCCGGCATTTGTCCCATCTTAAAGAGATCAAGCGGCTGGCCGTGACCTTGCAAACCAATCACTACATTGCCCGATGAGCCGGATAAATGGGTTTGCCAACCGTTGCTTTCCGCTTCGGCAATAACATTATCGATTTCAGAGGGAGTGGCTTCGGAGTCCATGACAATAATCATGCAACATCTTCTCCTGCAACCCCATTTTTAACGATTAGCGTCCCTTTTTGATCAGGATGGGGGGTGGTGGCTATGGGATATGAACCCAGCATTTTTACAAACCCGGCGCGCCGCAGCAAGCCCAAGAGCGCTGCTTCGGCAACAGGCTCCTGCCAATGCCCTTCAAAATCGAGATAAAAAAGATACTGCCAGGGGCGATTACGACGCGGCCGTGACTCAATTTTGGTCAAGTTAATATTACGCTCGGCAAATTCACCCAGACAATGATAGAGTGAACCGGGTAAGTGGCGAGCACTAAAAATCAATGAGGTTTTCGATCTCTGAGCGCGAGGTGGATCTTCGTTGCCCAGTAAGAAAAAACGCGTGTAATTAAAGGGAGCGTCTTGAATATCTTCTTCAAGAACATCAAGCTGGTATATATCAGCAGCTAATTTGCTGGCAATAACGCCCAGATCCGACTCAGGGTTTTCGGCTAAAGCGCGGGCGCTACCGGCGGTATCAAAAGCCGGGGTTTCCTCTAATTTGTGACGCTGAATGAATTTTTCGCACTGCAAAAGGGATTGCGATGAAGAACGAACACGGCGCAAATTGGATAGTTTCGCACCGGGCGCAGCCATCAGGGTATGCTGGATACGCATAATAATTTCGGCCTGAATACGCAGATCACGCTCCATAAGAAGCTCGTAAGCTTGGGGATGAGAGCCGGTAAGCGCATTTTCGACAGGCAAAATTGCTAAATCAGCTTGGTTTGTCTCAACAGCCTGAAAAACCTCAATTAATGAAGTGCAAGCTACCGTTTTGGTGTTCGGACCAAAATATTGGTAAATAGCGGTTTCTGAATAGGCACCACCAACGCCTTGAAAAGCCACAGTTGTCATATTAAACTCTACTCCTCGAAATTTGCGGCAGGCAGTGTAGCACGAAGAAACAGGCAAGTCAAAATATCAAAAGATCAGCGAGCTTAGAAATTCAAGTATTACGTCTTAATGCCGAAATACTCTATAGCATTTCCATCAAAATCCGCAAAAGAATTCATAAGGACTTCATTGTTTTGAAAATTATAACAAAATTCCTACGTTTTTTTTACCTCACACTATTGTTATCGTAATACAATTATAATGCGTCTCACGTAAATATGTATCTATTTGGGATGAAAAAGAAGGAGATTACCATGACCTTTGATAAAAGCATCATTTTAAGAATTATTGACAGAACAAATCAAGAGATTTTTGTTAGTCACAACCCCGTTCCGTTTGAGTTAACCTTAAAAAGAGTTTTAGCCGTTTTGTCAGCGACAACAGCTTTTTGGCTTTTAGGAAAAGTTATCGGATTTGCCGGAATCGCTACTTTGGGTAATGACTTTTATGACATTTTTGCTCCGCTTGAATTTATCGGGCTTACGATAGGTTTTCTCATCGGTATGGAGAGCGATATCGAAGACTTTTTTGCCGCTGTAAGCAAAATTGTTTATTACACCGCAATCGTGCTAACCACCTGCAGTATAGGGATCCTTCTTGGTTTGACCATCTTCTCATTGTCCTAACGCCAGCACCTTGAACGAATAAATCCCAATAAAAAAGGGTGGTTTTTGAACCACCCCTAAAATCATAATCTCTATCTGTGCAAGGCCAAGATCTAACCGCTTGATGCGCCCTCTAAAATCTCGTCAATAATCTTCTCGAATTCCTCATAGGGATAGGCACCGGCCAACGGAATGCCGTTAACCAAAAAAGCAGGCGTTCCACGCACGCCCATCACTTGTGATAAACGAACATCATCCTCTAACAAACTTGTCTCCGGAAAGTTAGCAAGGCATTGCTCAAAGGTTGCCGTATCCAGGCCGATATCCTTAGCCAAACTGGTGAGGTTAGCCGGAGTGTAACCGATACCGATGTTATCATAAACGGTGTTGTGATAGTCCCAGAACCGGTCTTGTTGAGCAGCACATTCCGTCGCTTCAGCTGCCTGCATCGAGTCTGCCCCTAAAATGGGAAAGTGGACGAAAGCCATCTTCACTTTGCCGGTTTGGATATACTTTTCGCTGATGCGCGGCAAAACTTCATGCGCCCAACGTGCACAGTAGCCACAGTTAAAATCACCAAATTCGACAATGGTAATGGGGGCATCAGGATCGCCCTGATAATGGCGTGCCCCGGAGCTAACGGCCAACATAACCGATTGGTATGGATCAAGCTCATTGATTTCATCCGATGAATCGACACTGGCGAGAGGGGCTACCACAGACGGCTGTTCCGGAAAGATGAGCGGTCGAAGATAAAAACCACCTAACCCACCAATGAGCAACCCTACAATGAGAAGTACCCACGGACTTGAATTTGACGATGTCTTTTCGACTTCCTCAATTTCACCACTCTCTTCGTATTCTTTAACCTCTTGTTCTTCAGGCGACTCAATTATTTCCGCAGAAGAAGGCGTTTCATCGGGTGAAGGATCAGAAGAATTTTTCTCTTCGAGGTCAACCATAGT
>JAGRBZ010000167.1 GCA_020433805.1 Anaerolineae bacterium | reverse complement strand
ACCCTGGTTTCTAAGGTGGCTCAACGTGGGAAGGCAAAGGGAAGAAACCAGGGTTTTGATCGGGCCGGTAACGCCGGAATTCATCAAACTACCATTGCTGGAGGAGGCGGAAGAGAAAACCCTGGTTTCTAAGGTGGCTCAACGTGGGAAGGCAAAGGGAAGAAACCAGGGTTTTGATCGGGCCGGTAACGCCGGAATTCATCAAACTACCATTGCTGGAGGAGACGGAATGGGCGGGAAAACCCTGGTTTCTAAGGTGGCTCAACGTGGGAAGGCAAAGGGAAGAAACCAGGGTTTTGATCGGGCCGGTAACGCCGGTATTGATCAAACTACCGTTGCCAGAGGAGGCGGATTGGGCGAGAAAACCCTGGTTTCTAAGTTGGGAGGAGACGGATTGGGCGGGAAAACCCTGGTTTCTAAGGTGGGAGCAATGGCAACTTTGATGCTCCGAATCTGTATTTTTCACGTGAGTGGACGTGTTGGTGCCCACAACAATGGTAAAATTACCCGTAGGGCAAACTTAAGTTTGCCCTACAAACGCTATCTACAATGGAGGCTCTTATGAAAGCATTAGTGAAAGCCCACGCCGCCCCCGGTTTGTGGCTGCAAGACGTACCCGAACCCACCATGCGCGATGATGATGTACTCATCCGTATCAAATGCACCTCGATCTGCGGTACGGATGTGCATATCTACGAGTGGGATGAATGGGCGCAGAAAACAATCAAGGTGCCGCTCGTTATCGGCCATGAGTACAGCGGTGTGATCGAGGCGGTCGGCAGCAAGGTTACACACCTGCAGCCCGGCCAGAAAGTGTCGGGCGAGGGCCACCTGGTTGAGATGTACAGCCGTAACAGCCGGGCCGGCCGTTTTCATCTCGATCCGCATACGCGCGGTGTGGGTATTCATCGGCCCGGCGGTTTCGCCGAATATCTGCGGCTGCCGGCCTTCAATGTTATCCCCCTGCCGGATTCGATTGACTTTGAAATTGGGGCCATCCTCGATCCGTTTGGCAACGCAGTACACGCCGCGCTCTCGTTTGATTTGGTGGGTGAGGATGTGCTGATTACGGGAGCCGGGCCTATCGGCATTATGGCGGCGGCGGTCGCCCGCCACGCCGGAGCGCGGCACATCGTCATCACCGACTTAAATGATACCCGGCTGGAGTTGGCGGCTAAGGTGGTCGATGCCCGGCCTATGAACGTCAAGCACGAGTCGCTGAAAGACGTGATGGCCGAATTGGGGATGCATGAGGGCTTCGACATCGGCCTGGAGATGAGCGGCAGCCCGGCGGCTTTTGACGAGATGGTTGACGTCATGATTATGGGCGGCAAGATCGCCCTGTTGGGCATTCCGTCGCAAAAGGCACTGGTCGATTGGAGCCAGATCATCTTCAAAGCCCTGACGATTAAGGCGATTTATGGCCGCGAGATGTTCGAGACGTGGTATAAGATGCTGGCGATCCTCAGCTCCGGCTTGAACCTGCGGCCCATTATCACCCACCATTTCCCGGTGGAGCAGTTTGAGGAAGGCTTTAAGGCGATGCAGAGCGGTGAGGCGGGTAAGGTGATTTTGGCGTGGGGGTAGTGAGGCCCCGAACGTTTTAAGCATTTACCACAGAGGGCACGAAGAAGGCACAAAGGGCACAGAGAATCTTTGTGACCTCTGTGCCTCCTTTGTGCTTTCTGTGGTAAAACAACCTCCGCGTCTACGCTAATTGCGTTTGCCTTGTCTCCTCCGGTCTAGAGTATACATCCTTGTGTTGTTATCTCCGATAGTTATCAGCAGTTTGTCGTTTCCGGCCTGCGTTTTATAATGGCCATTCAATCGTCGAATAATATTTTAGTTAGGTTTAGCCAAACGCGGGCAAACGCCGTGATGAAAAGGTTGGAGATTAATCAGAGATGCTTTCTATGCCCCTACCCCTATAATTGAGAGCGAAATTTATTCGCCCCGGATGCTAAAACAAATGCTGCGTGTGTATTCGGTAACTTTGGAGATGGAGGTTCACGTGGAGTAGGCTTACAGCTCCCTTTTCACGACAACCGCTTACGCCCCCTTAAGCTACAGACTTATAACCTCTGGCGGGTAACAATTTCTAACAAAATCCACATAATCTTCATATACGGTTCTGATAAATATACATTAGTCTAAATGAAGTCGACTAGATATCCATCTCTCGTCCTCCGACCACCTATTTGCCATACAAACTTGCAGTTGCCTTCGTCATTAGAACTAATATTAATTCGCTACAACTACAAAATGACTTTGTACCACGAGAAAAACTTCGTACATAGTTACATATATATGTTCCGAGTTGCTTAGAACCAATGTTGGGCCTCATACCGATAGTTTAGCTGTAAAATCTGGGAAAATTACATAACGCTGTACTTGGTTTAATGAACAATAATCCAAGTTGCTACCGTGTTCGAGAAATACCGATACATGGAGATTTCAGCCTATCACCGGAGGGAGTAATCGGTTTTATCCCTTACTTACACTCTATTCCTCGTTTTGGGCAGCAAGATAGCAACTTGAGTTACCTTATCGCTAATAGTGAGGATACGAAGATGTACGTTAAAAAAGATATTGCACGAAGTTTTTTAGCAAAAGAGTTGATCTTGATAGGCTTAATTGGATTAACCTTCTTTCTGGGATTTAAGGCGACTACGCTTCAAGCACAGGAGCCGGTAGAAGACAATTACGCATCAAATGTGGATGATGATGTGGCGGTCAGCAGCGCAAGTCTTGTTGCACATTGGAAACTGGACGAGACAACAAGTGGCTCTTACCAAGATGCTGTTGGATCCCTTGATGGTAGTTGTGTTGCTGGAAATTGTCCAACGCCCACCGATGAGGGACGTGTTAATGGTGCTCAGAATTTTGAAGGCATGGATACCAGTAGGGTAAATATTCCTGCTAATGCTCTCTTCGACTGGGGGCCAAATGAAAGTTTTTCAATAGAGGTTTGGGTGAAGGGTGTGTCGGGTTCAACCTGCGCCAGTTCGAATATCCCCGGAGGTAATGAAGTTATAATAGGTAGAGACGATAGTACTACCGAACTGCACTGGTGGATTGGGTGTCAGGCGAATGGTGGACACGCAATGTGGCGCTTAGAAGATACTAATGATGACAGTGATGCAGTTGTTTTAGAAAGTTCCCAATCAATAAATGATGGATTATGGCATCATATTGTCGCTGTCCGTGATGGTACTAACAAGTCTAACCGATTATATATTGATGGTATTGAAGCTGCCTCGAAGACAAATGCTGTCTACTCGGCCGGATTTTCCTCAGCTATTGCTCCGTTAAACGTGGGTTGGCAAAATATTTCCCCTTATTATTTCTTTGAAGGCACAATCGATGAATTACGAATTTATCAAGGTGCATTAACGCCAAAAGAAGTTTTAGATAACGCTACGGCCGGACCTAGAATTACATCTACACCTAACAATATAGGATATGTTGGTCGAGCGTATAAGTACCAAGTTGAGGCTACGGGTAAAGTTCCGATGTCCTATGAACTCGTAAAACCCCCTTCACCCAATAATATGACGATAAACAGTTCCACGGGGCTATTGTCTTGGGTGCCATCAGCAGAGGGCGTTTATGATGTCTCTCTCAAAGCCAGTAATAGCGCTGGTACCGATCAGCAGAGTTTTTCTATTACTGTCGTAACCAGAGAGTTTGTTTATGTCCCAGTAATTATAAGATAACGAGCCTATTCACGCATTGTGGGAAATGGCGCGGCAAAAAAGCAGTGCGCGTGATGGCCGTCTTCAACGGCGACTGAAGCGGGATACGCTTCACTGCATCGTGGCCGGGCTATCTGACAGCGGGGGTGGAAATGGCAGCCGCTAGGTAGGGTAGCCGGGTCGGGCGGCTCGCCGGTTAAGAGGATGCGTTGACGTTGGCGTTCGGCCTGGGGATCGGGCAGGGGAATGGCCGAGAGCAGGGCTTCGGTGTAGGGATGACAGGGCGCGGCGAAGATTTGCTCGGTGGTGCCAAGTTCTACGATGCGGCCCAGATACATCACGGCCACGCGATGACAAATATGTTTAACCACGCTCAGGTCATGGGAAATAAAAAGATAGGTTAAGCCAAATTGACCTTGTAGCTCCTTGAGCAGCGTTATGATCTGGGCCTGGATAGAGACATCCAAGGAGGAGACGGGTTCATCGCAAACAATGAGCTTCGGGTTGACGGCCAAGGCTCTGGCAATGCCTACCCGCTGCCTTTCGCCGCCGCTCAGGTCGGCCGGATGGCGTTGACGGTGGATGGCCGATAGCCCCACAATTTCGAGCAGTTCATCGACTCGCTTGCGCCGGGCAGAAGGGGCACCCATTCGAAACAGTTTCAACGGCTCTTCGATAATAGCACCGACCCGCATGCGAGGATTTAACGAGCCGTGCGCATCCTGAAATATAAGCTGAAGATGACGCCGCATAGCGCGGAGGTTAGCTCCTTGCAGGGTGGTGATGTTTTGCCCGGCAAACCAGATTTGACCTGACGTCGGCGGCAAGAGCCGTAGAATAATCCGCGCCAGGGTAGACTTGCCACAGCCGCTTTCGCCCACCAAGCCAAAATTCTCGCCGGGGTAAAGCGCAAAACCAACCCCGTTTACCGCGTGAACCTGCCCCACCTGTCGACGTAAAATAGGTCCTTCGGAAAGGGGAAACTGTTTCGTAACGTCCCGTAGCTCCAGCAAAGGCAATGATCCGGTCTCGCTGTCGTTCATCCGCGATTGAACTCCTTGCGTTCTTGCACCGACAAATGGCACGCGGCAATATGGTTCGGGGCTACTACCTCCAAAGTTGGGTATGCCTCGTGGCATATTTTTTTCACAAAAGGACAGCGCGGATGAAACGTACAGCCCGGTGGCAGTGAAACGGGATTGGGCGGCATACCGGCGATGGCTTGAATTTCAACGTCAGCCGGGGCGTCTAATCGTAATGTCGATTGTAATAAGCCCCAGGTGTAAGGATGCTGGGGCCTATAAAATAGGGTGTCGACATCGGCCTGCTCAACGATACGGCCGGCATACATAACCGCGACCCGGTCGGCGATTTGGGCTGCGACGCCCATATCGTGGGTGATAAACAGCACGGCCAGCCCCATTGTTTCCTTTAAATGCATAAGCAGCTCCAGAATTTGGGCCTGCACCGTCACATCGAGGGCGGTGGTTGGCTCGTCGGCAATCAGGATATCGGGGCCGCAGGCCAGGGCCATAGCGATTAAGGCGCGTTGGGCCATGCCGCCGCTCAATTGGTGGGGAAAGTGGCTGGCGCGTCGGGCAGCGTTTGGCAGCCCCACCTGATCGAGTAAGGCAACGGCCCGCTTGTGCGCCTCCCGCCGAGAAAGCGGCTGATGGGCGCGAATGGCCTCCGCGATTTGAACCCCGATGGGATAGACCGGATCAAAGGCGATCATCGGGTCTTGCGGAACCATCGCTATGCGGTTGCCGCGAATATGGCGCATGGCGGTGGGGGAGAGGCTGAGCAGGTTTTGTCCTTGAAACCAGACCTCCCCGGCCACCTGCCTGGTGTTAGACGGCATTGCCCCCAGCACGGTTAGTGCCGTGACACTTTTGCCCGACCCTGACTCGCCAATCAGAACCAGTACCTCGCCCCGGTTTAAGGTCAAGCTAACATCATTGACGGCACGGACGAGACCTTGGGTTGTCCCGAACGAGACCCGCAGACCCCGCACGTCTAATAAAGCGTCTGTTTTTGGGGTGGTGGTTTTTCTCACGACCAAAACTCCACTTAGGCATAACCAGAAGATTTCACCACAAAGGGCACGAAGAAGGCGCAAAGAACACCAAGAAACATCTCTGAGAACTCTGTGCCGAAAATTCGTGGCCGGTCTTGCTCTTCTGGTGTGTCAACTGCGTAGGCCCAAATTGATTATCGATTTGGTTCCGGGCGCAGCAAATCCTGCAAGGCATCGCCAAAGAGACTAAAGCTCAAGACGGCCAGTACAATCACCATCCCCGGAAAAAATGACAGCCACCAGCCGCTTAGAATATAAGGCCGCGCTTCCCCTAACATCGATCCCCATTCCGGGATGGGAGGCTGCGTCCCCAACCCCAAAAAGCTAAGACCGGTGGCGATGAGAATGACATTGCCCACGTCCAGCGAAATACGCACGCTCAGTTCCTCGGCGGTGTGGGGCAGGATATGCCGGATGACCGCGCCCGGCTTACTGTTACCCACTACGTAGGCTGCTTCAATAAACGGACGTTCCTTGATACTCAAAACCATGCCACGAATCATACGCGCATAGGACGGCCACCAGACCACGCCCAGCGCCAGAATGAGGCTGGTTGTCCCTGTGCCCAACGTAGCGATGATGGCCATCGCCAAAATGAGATAGGGAAAGGAGAAGAAGACATCGGTTAGGCGCATCAAGATTTCATCGACCCAACCGCCGCTCATTGCGGCCAGCGTCCCGACCGGTAGCCCGATCATCAGCGTCAGGACGATTACCCCCGCCGCTATAAGAAGCGAAAGGCGCGAGCCATAAATGACCCGGCTGAGGATGTCGCGCCCGACCTGATCCGTGCCAAACGGGTGTTCGGGCGTCGGCGGCTGCAACTCAGCCGGGCCAATGGCAATGGGATCGTGTGGGGCTAGGTAAGGCGCAAACATCGAGGAAAGGAGTAGGATAATAATCCCCATCCCACTGATGATGAGTAGGAACTTGGGACGCATAAACGGCGAGGGTTGCTCATATTCTGCCTGATGATCAGGCCGAGCGGTGGCATTCATCGGCGCTCACCCCAAACCGCAATGCGCGGATCGAGCAGGGGATAGATAAGATCAAGCACGAGATTAACGGTGACAAAGATGAAGGTGATAATCAACGTCACGCCGATGACCGGCACATAGTCAAGCGCCGAAATAGCCCTAAAGAGATACAACCCGATGCCCGGCCATTGAAAGATCGTCTCGACGATAACCGTACCACCCAGTAGGTAGCCAAATTGCAGGCCCATGAGCGTAACCACCGGAATGAGAGCGTTTCGGAGGGCATGGTTAAGGGTTACTGTCCGCTCAGGAAGCCCTTTGAGCCGGGCCACCTGAACATATTTGCTGCGGAGTTGGGTCAGCATGCCGGCCCGTGTCAGCCGGGTGGCCACCGCAATAAGCCCCAGGACCAGCGTTATGGCGGGCAGCGCCATATGATGCAGGGCCTCAAAAAAAAGCGGTAAATTCCCGGCCCACAGGCTGTCGATGAGATAGAACCCGGTCACGCGCGGCGGTGGGCTGGTCAAGATATCAAGTCGGCCTCCGCCGGGAAACCAATCTAATTGAAAGTAGAGAAGGTATTGCAGCCACAATCCTAAGACATAGATCGGTACGGCAAAGGCCGCGATAGACCCGATTCGGATTATGATATCGACGGTGCTGTGATGGTTGACAGCCGCCAGGACACCCAAAGAGATACCCAACACACCATAAATGGTGAAGCTAAACAGGATCAACTCCAACGAGGCCGGCAGAAATTGAATAATGTCGTTTAGCACGGGCTGTTGCGTTCGAATGGAACGGCCCAAATCCAGCCGGGTCAGGCCGCTGAGATACCGCAGAAACTGTTCAGGTACCGGACGGTCTAAGCCCATTGCCTGGCGCAAGGCTTCGACTTGGGCTTCACCCGCGCCGGGGCCGGCTGCAACGCGGGCCGGATCGGCCGGGATTACCTGCGTCATCACAAAGATGAGCGCGGTGACTCCGAGCATGATAAATAGCGCCGTTACAATTCGCTGAATAATGTAGCCTATCACGTTAGTCTTTTAGGAATGGTCTTAAGCAACTGTCCTATTGGGGAGATTGGGAGATAGGGAGATTATCACCGGGCTAATCTCCTTATCTCCAATCTCCTTATCTCCAATCTCTAATCTCTAATCTCTAATCTCCTATAATGTTGTTTCTACTCATCAACCTGATACAACGGCCAGAATTGGGGAACGTACATGAGATCGGTGGGTTGGTAAACCAACCCTTCGGTATTGTTGCACACCGCATCGAGGGCCACCAGGTTGGCGATAGGGAAGGCGTAGACATTGTCGGTGGCTAATTGCTGGGCCTCGTGCAACAGGGCCAGCCGGGCAGCCTCGTCCGGTTCAGATTGCCCCTGGTCGATCAGGTCGTCCATAGCCGATACATCTTGATAGGTCCAATTCAACAACCCTGCCGAGCCAAACACCTTGTCGAACCATTGGAAAGGATCGGCGGTCTCAGGCGCTTCGTGTTGGGGGTTAAATGTGGCTGCGGTGTCCGGGTCTTGCCCTTGCTCAAAGTACACGCTAAAGGGCAGCACCTGAACCTCGAGGGTGACGCCGATTTGGGCCAGAGCATCTTGGTAGAGTAAGGCTGCCTGCCGCTCATCCTCTAAGCCTTCTACGGCGGTCATCGTTAGGGTGAAGCCGCCGTCCGGGTAACCCGCTTCGGCCAGTAATGCTTTGGCGCGATCGAGGTCTTGCTGCAAGGGTTCATAACTCTGGTCGGCACCGGGATAATGGTGCGATAGAAGGTTATGGGGAATCTCGCTGTAGCCTTGATAGAAGTTTTGGAACTGTTCGTAGGGGAAGGCCAAAACCATAGCCTGCCGAACCAGTAAGTTGTCCATGGGCGGTTTGGCCGCGCTCACAATCAATTCCAGCGTTAAATAGGAGTTGCCGGAAATTAGTTTGACGGGGCTGTCTGCGGCTGCCTCAACCATGTCGCGATAGGCTATCCAACTGCCCAAGCAGCTATCGCCGCGCTCGATGAGCTGGCGCTGAACCGCGCTGTCCTCGATGGCGCGGACGATGATCGTATCGTAGGCCGTGGGCTGAAAGGCGTCTTTGTGCCACCAATCGGTAAACCGCTCAAGTTTGTAATATTCACCGCGAATATTTTCAATCAAGCGATAGGGGCCGGTTCCGTTGGCATTCTCTGCGAACCAGGCCTGGGCCAGGTCGCCATCGACTTCGTGCGCGGTTACATCAGCCGCGCTAACAATGCCGATTTTGGGCAAGACCGCCGGAAAGAGGACATACGGCGTGTTGAGTTTGAACCGCACGGTCATGGCATCCACCGCTTCAACCGAGTCGAGCTTACCTTGCAAGATAGCGCCAGGTTGATTTTGGTTGATTTCCAGAACCCGATTAAAGGAAACAACCACATCTTCGGCATCAACCGTGTCGTCGCCGGACTGAAAGGGAACACCCTCACGGAGGGTGAAAGTCCACTCGGTATAATCGTCGTTGGCTGCCCAGCTTGTGGCCAGGGCGGGTTCTACCTCGGCCGTGCCGAGCTTATAAGTCACCAACGGATCGTAGACGTTGCGATGAAAGGTGTAGCCTACGGTTGTCCAGCTTTTGGCGGGATCGAGCGGATCCGGATCAAACAGGTTGGTCATCACAAAGATGCGGGGTTCTTCCGCTGCCGGTTCAGTGGTGCTCTCCGGCCCTTCCTCAACCGGCCCGCTAACTTCTTCGATAGCTGGGGGCTGGCTACAAGCGGTAAAGAAGAGTATCGTGAAAAATGTGAGTATCGTTACGCCTGTCCCGAAGCGCGTAACAAGGTGCTGCTCTAATCCAAATTGAGTCAACATCGACCTCTTTTCCTCAACGTATTAACCGATTCGCTGCTGCGGCGGTTGTCTTCGTTATGGTAATCAAGCGGTGTGATTACGCAAATTTTTTTCCCGATTGTGCTCAAAGGCTACTTTTGACCTAAGGATGCGTTATAGCAGTGGAACAACCCGTGTAGCTTGAAACACTGAATCACTGAAAATAATGAGTTCACTGAATTCTGCTTTTCATTTATGGGGCTTTCTTGACATGGGATTGATCACACTGTTTGCACGTGTTAGAAACCAGGCTTTTTAGCGTTAATAACCTGAGTTCGGAAAGTGATGCACCTCATGTCATTTCGCAGCCCTTCGGCTTCGCTCTGGATAAACTCCGCGGAGAAATCCCCGTAACAATACACCTAAAACAGTATCCGGTAGGAAAAATTTGAAGCAACACTGTTCATTTTTCCCTGCGAATGCTTCATGTCTTGAAACGTCTGAGGGATTTCTCCGCCTCCGGCTACGAAATGAGATACGGGACTTTAATTATCGAACTCAGGTTAATAAAGAAGTACTTTTTGTCCCCAAAGGCTATCCATTAGACATCAAAAACCTGGTTTCTGGTCGTAATACCTTGAAGTACAAAGGTCATATTAATGGTAACACGGCTTGGAGCGGAGCAGTGGCCTCATTTCCATCATTTATTCAGTGGTTCTATCTCGCCCCATAATCGCAAGGCACCCACCCTCAAGTTTTCACTTCATACCGTATTCATTATAATTACCTTGATTTGGTGAATTTTTCAGCAGCAAAAACTTCGACAATACCTCGAAAACCGTATGACCGATACACAAATGATCCGCCAACTGGAGCGTCGGCTAGCCGACTATGACGACGTTTCTGAGGCGGACGTAACCCAAAAAATCAATCTCCTGAATGAGTTGGCCTGGGCCTTGAGCGATACCGACATGCAGCGGGCACAGTCACTTAGCAAAATGGCTTACGCCCTGTCCGAGGCCAACGGCAGCGGGACCGAGTCTTACCGGGTGGGTATGGCTTACAGCTTGCGGACGCAAGGCTATCTCAACCAGCGGTTGGGTGACTATCCCCTGGGTTTGACGCAGCTATTTAAAGCGCAGGAGCTGTGTGAGGCGCTGCATCTCGATGATGCCCTGACCGATGTCTTCGATGGTATTGCCGGTATTTACTACCAAATTAGCAACTTCCCCGAATCACTCACCTACATCTATAAACAGCTTGAGGCTGCGCAGCGTCTTGACGACAGCCGGCTTATTGCGAATGCCTACAACAACTTAGCCAACATCTATTTTGAAACGGGCGAATACGATCGCGCCGTAGAGACCTTGCAGCAGAATTTAACGCGGGCCGCCGCAACCGATTACAAGCGCGTCGAGTGCCTGTCTTATCTCAACCTGACCGAAACCTATCTGCTGGCAGGTGACCCGCTACCGGCGTTGGATAACGCTGTGCGTGGTTTGCAGGTTAGCCAGGCCGCCGGCTTTGAACTGTTTGAGGTATACGCCTTCGACTTTATCGGCAAATGTCATCTCAAGGCCGATAACCCGCAACAGGCCATCCCCTATCTGGAAAAAGCCTTAGCCTTATCACGACAGGTGGAGTCAGACGTCACCGAGTCGCTCATTTTGTTGAATATCGGTCAGGCTTACCGGGCTATGCAACAACTTGAGCGCGCCCTGGCGTATGCCCATCAAGCCGTTGCTATGGCCCAGTCGATAAATGCCAACAGTGAGTTGTTCAAAGGGCACTTACTGCTGTCTGAACTGTATGAACAGCAGGGGGATTTAACACAAGCCCTTTATCACTTCAAACAGCATCACATCTTTAAGGAGCGTGTCTTTGACGAAAAGGCTGATGAGCGCCTAAAAGTGTTGCAGATTGGGTACGATACGGCCACCGCTAAAAAAGAGGCTGAAATTTATCGCTTGCACAATCGGGAACTCAAGCATGAAATTGCGGAACGCCGACGTAAAGAGGAGCAGTTGCGTCTGTTGGAGTCGGTAGTGGCCAATACCCACGATGCTATCCTGATTGTCGCGGTTGATGCGGATACAAGGGAGGCAACCACCATCGTATATGTCAATAAGGCCTTGACCGAGTTAACCGGCTACAACCAACACGAGCTGATTGGTCAGTCGCCGCGCATTTTTCAAGGGCCTAAGACCGATGCGGCAACGATGCAGCAGGTGCGCGATGCCGTTAAGCATCACCAGCGCATTAGAAAAGAAGTCGTTAATTACACCAAAGTTGGTGATGAACTATGGGTTGAACTTGACCTGGTTCCGATCAAGAACGGGCAAGAGCAGGTTTCGCACTGGGTAGCCGTACGCCGCAATATTACCGAACGGAAGCGCATAGAGCAGGCTTTGCAGTTGGGCCAAGAGCGTTACCATTTGGCAACCCAGGCGGCGGCCATTGGCGTTTGGGATTGGGATCTGCACACCAATGCGTTTTACTTAGACCCCGTTGTTAAATCCATTCTGGGCTATACGGACGATGAGATTCCCAATGATCTCGCTATCTGGGCCAATTACGTTCATCCTGATGATAAAGAGGCCGTTATGGCGGCGGCTCAGGCCCATATTGACGGCCATACGGATGCTTATGCTTTTGAGCATCGTATGCTGCACAAAGACGGCTCGGTGCGGTGGGTGTATGTCCATGGCAAAATTATTCACGATGACCAGGGCCGGGCGGTGCGCATGGTGGGTACCGATGCCGATATTACCGGACGTAAGCAAGCCGAAGCGCAAATTCAGCGCCAGCTTGATAATGCCCGGACGCTGTTGGCGTTTAAGCGGACGCTGGTAGCCCCTACCCAAAGCGAGGCCGCCCGGCGTTCTTTGCTGGTTGAAGCACTACAACACCTGCGCCAGGCAATCCGGGCCAGTAAGATTTTTATCTACGAAAATTTTCACGATCCGAAGTTGAGTTTTTGCTGCCGCTGTTTAGTTGATGTCGGCGCGCCCACCATCGACTCAGGAATAGATGAATTTGGTTCTGCCGGCCACATCATTTCCTGGGCGATTGCACCGGATGAAAATCGTCGTCGCCTGGCTGCCGGCAAGCCGGTGGGCGGGCTGGTTAAAGATCTGTTTGCCGAGACGCCTTCCATTCGGAATTATTTGCTCGATAATGTCCACGTCCTGTCGGTTCATTGTTTCCCCATTCACTTCGGCGAGTGTTGGTGGGGCTATGTGGGTTTTGATGACCGGGTTCACGAGCGCGTGTGGCAGGAAGATGAAATTCTCCTTTTGGGTACTGCTGCCGAAATGCTCAGCAGTACCTTGCAACGCTGGCAGGCTGAAGATCAGTTACGCCAAATGAATGATCGACTGGAACAGCAGGTGAAAACGCGTACGGCCGAGCTAAGCGAAACCGTTGACCTGCTGCAACAGGAAATTAAAGAACGGGAGCGGGCCGAAGCGGCGATTCAGCAGATGGTCGAAACATTGGAGCATTACGTGGCGGCCCGTACCGAAGAATTGGCAACATTTTTTGATCTTACTGTATTGGCCAGTCAAGCTACGCATCTTCACCATGTATTTGACCAGGCCCTGCCCCGCATTGTTGAGGTGACCCACAGCCGGGTGATCTGCATCCATCTTTTTGAGGCAGACCCGTCTAGCCTACACCTAGCGGCTCAGCAAAATTTACCGGCTGAGGTCCAGCCCTCACTGCAACAGGTTGAGATACCGCCACCGTTTCAGCACTGGCTACAACAGCCCCAAGATCCGTTAATGACCGTTGATCTGCCTCATATGAGCCTTCTTCCGGCGGTTTTTCGTCTGCCGCAGTGTCAAAGCTACCTGGGTGCCCAAATTAGGAGCGGCAACCGGATTGCGGGGTTGTTGAGCTGTTATCGTTTCTCCCATCGAGGTTTTGGGTTAAGCGAAATTGCCTTAGTTACCGCTTTGGCCGAGCAAATGGGCATGATGCTGGAAACCCATCGCCTGCGCCAAAACGCCGAAGAGATGGCCGTCTTAAAGGAGCGGCAGCGGCTGGCCCGCGATCTGCACGATTCGGTGACGCAGTCGCTCTACAGCCTGTCGCTCTTTAGTCGGGCCGGACGCGAAGCCGCCGAAGACGGCGACACCGACCGCCTCAATCACAGTTTGCGTGAGTTGGAACACAACACCCTCCATGCCCTGCGGGAAATGCGCCTGCTGCTGTACGAACTGCGCCCGGCCGATCTGGAGCAAGAGGGCTTAATTCAGGCCGTGAAGCTGCGCTTGAATACGGTTGAGCGGCGCGTCGGTTTGCAGCTCGATGTCCAACTGGACGATCTGCCGGATATCCCCTCCGGCTGTGAGATTGAGTTGTATCATATCATCGTAGAAGCCATGAACAATGTTATCAAACACGCCGCCGCCACCCATCTAGCCCTGCATCTAACCCAGGCTAACCATGATCTGCACCTGCTGATTGTTGATGATGGCCGGGGTTTTGATCCGGCGCAAGTTAAAGGCGGCTTGGGCTTAAACAATATCCGTGAGCGGGTCGCCCGGCTCAACGGCCGGCTCTCCCTTGTGAGCGAGCCGGGCCGAGGGACACGGTTAGAAGCGGTTATTCCTTGCCCCCTTTGAGGAGAATTGATTGCGGTATCGTACGTAATACCTCAGCCGCAGACGACGTGGCGTAAATCAGGCTGAGGCTAAGGCGAAGGCTAAGAAAAAAGCAAAGAAAACACGCCGATTTGTTGAGCGTGTGGCGGCTCACCCTGAATTTGCCTGCTTAGGATCGGTAAAAAAATAACTTTCGTATGTGTCATAGCGAGGAGGAACGACGAAGCACTCTCCACGTTCGGAAATGGGGATTGCTTCGCTTTGCTCGCAATGACATGCCGAACTTAATTATTTTTCATTCCTTAGCCTCAGCCTTAGCCTTAGCATGTTGGTAAAATTATCTACGGCTGAATAGATCTAATTAAGGAGTAATCATGTCCGATTTAATCCGCATACTCATTGCTGATGATCACTTTGTGGTTAGACAAGGTCTGTCGACGCTGCTGGTACCGCGTAACGGTATGGAAGTGGTTGGTGAAGCCTCTAACGGCCGGGAGGCGGTTGAGATGGCCCGTGCCCTCCGGCCCGATGTTATCTTAATCGATATGATGATGCCGGAAATGGACGGGCCGGAAGCCATCGCGCTGATCAAAGCCGAAAACCCCAAGGCGCGGATTGTTGTTTTAACCAGCTTTGGTGAAAATGATAAAATTGTAACGGCGGTTCAGGCCGGCGCTTTAGGGTATCTGCTAAAAGACTCCTCGCCCGATGATCTGTTTCACGCCATTCACAGCGCCCACCAAGGTAAGATGGCGCTGCCCCAAGAAATGCTTCTGGCCCTCATGCAGCCTCAACCGGCTGCTTCACCGGCCCTGACCAACCTGACCGAACGAGAGATCGACGTATTGAAGTTGGTGGCCAAAGGCCAATCGAACCGGGAAATTGGTGATAAGCTGGCCATCAGCACCACCACGGTGCGGACGCACGTCAGCAGCCTGCTCGGTAAACTCGGCTTTGCCAACCGCACCCAACTGGCCCTTTTTGCCGCTGAGAACGGCTTAGACGGTCGAAAGTATTAGGCAATGCCATCGTAATAGAAGTTAAGCCGTTGTAGATTAGCCCCCCTGCCATGCGCTGACAGATATCCGCAGCAACGATCTCATCCTTTTGTATTACATTTCTTGTATGAGAAAGGATGATCCATCTGGTTGATGTCAGGACGCCCTTTATCTGTTAAACTTGTTTGTTGAACCACGCTAAAACAGAACCTATCCTTTAAAAACTCTAACTAAATTAACGTGAATTTCAAACTTTATTCACATTAAGTCATGTCAAACTTGCCTCGGGGGGGTGTTGTTGTTGCCTACATCTAAACCAGAACTCTCTACGTTTGTCTAGTTGAAGAAAGGAGGGGGATAAACTTTGCATAGTATGAATTAAGAAGAGCTGGCTGAATAAGCCAGCTCAAGGGATGCCAGATCAAATACGTCTAGCGTATATTTATTGGACCTAAATATACGCTGCTTTTGGCCGGTACGTGGGTTAGACGGTACGGCTTTTGTATATGACCTAGCGATAGGTATTGTAGCCCCTTGCAAAATGCCTGTCAATTAGGCACAAATGCCCCCTTAAATACCCCAAGTTGCGACCAATCAGACCTGACAGCTTTTGGAGATACTGTTCAGGGCAAAATCAGGCTAATTCGAGCCATTGAGCCGAGTTAAGGCTCGTTTGAAACCTGTCAGGTCTTGGTCATAGCCCGCTCTATTCACCCCAAAGGCCACGTCCCGGTCGGCCATCCCATCTATAACATGTATTCATTGCCAAGAAACTTCTAAGAAAGGATACCGGGAATGACCAAACTTAAAACAAAATCAAAGAACGCAAGCCTCTTGCGCTTTATCATGGTTGCGCTCGTTCTCCTGCTGAGCGCAGCCGTGCTCGACACACCAGCGGCCACCGCGCAGGGGGGCGGCAACGGCGGGGTCCAGATCATTTTGGACGCTCAGCCGGACAGTACCCAAAGTTTCAGTTACACTATTCAGACCTCCAATGGCAGCACGCTAAACGGTGATTTATAAGACGGGGGCAGTGAGCCAAACAGCCGTAACGAGACGGTGTCTGCCGGGCCGACGACGCTGCAAATCGATGCCGGGCCGCTGACCAGCAGCGGCTATTCCCTGTCGGCGCTCACCTGTGACGCCTCGAACACGTCGGTCGATCTGGCCAATCGGACGGCGACCTTCACCGTCGCGAATAACAAAACCGTCACCTGCAACGTAACCGTTGTCAACACGGTCCCGCCCACGGCCACGCCGACCGCGACCAATACAGCCACCCCTGAGACCGGCACGATCATCGTCATCAAGGATGCCCAACCGGACAGCAGCCAGGCGTTCAATTTATTTATTAACGGTGCCCCCTTTACGCTGGTTGACGATGGCAGTGGTACGAATAACGCCATAACCTTCAACGACTATCCAGCCGGAACCGTCACAATTGGCGAAGGTGTCCCGACCGGCTGGACGCTCGCCTCGATCACCTGTGACGATCCGGGTGCGGTCATTCTAGCCGAGCGTAACATCGTTTTCACCCTCGATCCCGGCGAAACAGTGACCTGTACCTTTGTTAACACTGAGAATGGCGTCCCCACGCCGACCAACACCCCGGTCCCGTCGACGGCTACCCCAACGGCCACGGCGACCAACACCCCGGTCCCGCCCACGGCCACCCCAACCGATACGCCTACGGCCACGGCGAACCCAACAACCGGCACGATCATCGTCATCAAGGATGCCCAGCCGGACAGCA
>JAGRBZ010000166.1 GCA_020433805.1 Anaerolineae bacterium | reverse complement strand
GAAAACGTTAAACATATCCTGCGCTTTATATTCACCTTCCAGCAACTGCCCATCTGTAAAATGGACGGTTACGTGGCCTTCTATTGCCAGGAGTGGTGGGGCTCCTGACGAGGCCATATCAGACATCGCCATAATTCCTCCGTGAGTAGTGTCGACCGATTTGGCATTTACCCATATACCTTTTTTCAGGTGTGGTTTGCACTCTTCCGAGCCTCAGATTTAGACGTTCCATAATTCAAGAGTTGAAAATCGGTGATTTACTTTACATTTTATTATGGGTTAACGGCAAGGTCAAGCCTTACCATGGAGCTGTTCAAAGAGATAATCGACCGTTTCTAAGGCCCCTTTTACACAATCGGGAATGCCGACCCCTCGATAAGCGCTGCCGTTTAAGTAGAGGCCGGGTATCTGACGCGTCAGTGCTTCCATAGCATCCACACGCTCCATGTGTCCGACATCGTATTGGGGATTGCCTTTAACCCAGCGAAAAATTTGATGCACGACGGGTTGGGCCGTAACTCCCATAATGTCGGAAAGTTCCTTTTTCACCAAGGTTAATAGTTGGTCGTCAGGTAGAGTTACATGCGCTTCTTGGCCGTCGCCGCCGACAAAAACTCTAACCAGCACATCATCATCGGACGCACGACAGTCAAATTTGGTTGATGTCCAGGTGCAAGCAATAATTTTGCGTTGCTCGCTTTGCGGAATTAGAAAACCAAAACCGTTGAATGGGTGCTGCTTGATGACATCCGCTCGCCGATAGCCTAATGAAATCGTGGCGGTCGACACATAGCGGATTTGTCTTTGGAGTTGGGCTAACTCCGGTAAGATAGGCTCAATTAAATCGGCGGCTACGTAAGCCGGTACAGCTAAGATGACAGCATCAGCATAGATAGGCGTTTGGGAATGGTCGGTGAAAACGTGAAAGCCGGTCTTGTCTGCTTTTAATCGCGTCACACGCTGGCCTAAGCAGAGTTCGCCTTTTAGTTGCTTTACCAAGGTTTTTACCAGATCATTCAACCCCCCCTTAAGACTAAGAAACATTGGCGATGGTTTGGCACCGTTGGTTGGGCGGTTCTTTTTAGCGTGCTGCATAGCTTTGATCAAGCTGCCGTACTTCTGCTCCATAGCCATAAATTGGGGAAATGTACTCTTTAGACTTAGTTTTTCGGGATCGGCAACATAAATACCAGCCATCATGGGGCCAGCGATCTTTTTCAGTGCCTCATCGCCCAGGCGACGGCGGATAAAATCTCCTAAACTTTCGTCTCCACTTTCTTGACGAGGGGGAATAAATAAATCCATTGCCATGCGTAATTTGCCTAAGGGCGAAATAAGAGGTGACAAAGCAAACGGTATAAACTCTGTGGGGATAGTTAGCCGAAAACCACCGGGAAAATCAACTAACTTCCCTTTATTAAGGACAAAAATGCCTCTTTTGTAGTCGTTAGTGGGGATTAGCTCGTCGTCAAGCCCTAAATCTCGACATAGTTTGGCCCCCCATGGCTTGGTGGTCACAATCGAATCGGGACCGCCTTCGATCACGAAATCGTCTATCGTCTTCGTGATAATTTTCCCGCCGAGGCGCGGCTCGCTTTCAACCAGGGTATAATCAATCGGTAGTCCGGTTTCGGCACTTTTCTTTTGTAAGTAGTAAGCGGTTGCCAGTCCGGCTATTCCGCCTCCAATAATTACGGCGTGAGTCATGATCTATCTTTGGAACCCGGGTTCCACAATAAATTTACTAATCTTCAAGTTTTTCTTGAACCGCGTCAGCCACAGCCTGAATAAATAGAGGATTGCTATTCATTGATTCGATACGTTGCAGGTTGATACCGTGTTCTTTGGCGATCTGCGTGGCTTCGATGTCAATATCAAACAGAATTTCAACGTGATCACATACAAAGCCAATGGGCGCTACTAACATGTGTTTGTAGCCCTGCTCAGCCAGCTCGACAACAACATCTTCGATTTGGGGACCTAACCAGGGTTCACCTGTTTCCGCCGCGCTTTGGTACGAAAACATCCAGTCGACGTTCCCCAGGCGTTCGGCTATAAGTTTGGCGTTATCTTTAAGTTGGTCATCATAGGGGTCACCCATTTTCTTAAGGCGTTCTGGCAGACTGTGAGCCGTGAAAACAACTTTCACTTGATCTCGTACATCTTCGGGAAATTTTTGTAGCGCTGCCCTCATATGCGTTTCAACGGCATCGAGAAATTTGGGTTGCTGATACCAGGAGTCGACAAAAGTGAATTGAATGTTAGTTCCGTGCATCTGCTGCGCTTCGTCGATTTTGCCCCAATATTTGCCGATACTCATTTTTGAAAAATGAGGAGCCATAACAATAGCAACCGCCTCCTCGATGCCATGCAGGTACATTTGTCCAATAGCATCTTTAATCCAGGGAGACCAGTGGCGCATACCTACGTATGTCGAAATATCGACGCCTCGGCGCTGAAGTTCATCACCGGTGGCTTTGGCTTGTTCGTAGGTTAGACCGGTTAAGGGTGATCCACCGATTAGGTTGTAACGATGTTTAAATTCTTCAACAAATTCTTCCGACATAGGCCGTCCGCCTCGAATATCGGATAAATAGCACCGCATCCGATCAACCGAGCCAGGGGTGCCATAAGCCAAAACCAAAAGTGCTTTTTTCGTCATTGTTATGAAGTCCTCTGTACTACAAAGATAGATAAGAGAGTTGTGAAAAAATCACCCACTGTGTATTGAGAATTAGTCTTTTTTAGGTAATACGCCCCACTTTTTGCTTGTTTTAGAAGAATTTTAGGGGTGCTGTCGCTCTTTGAGACTGTATTCATGTACAAAATCAATCAAGGCTGCTACATGATCTACAGGCGTATCCTTATGGATTCCATGACCCAGATTGAATATATGACCAGGGCGATTTCGGGCTGCATCGAGAATTTTAGCGGCCTGTTTTTTGATTTCAGGGATAGGAGCAAAGAGCACAATCGGATCGAGATTGCCTTGAATAGCTACCTCAGGCCCTAACAATCGGTCAGCAGCTTCAAACGCGATCCGCCAATCGATACCGATAACGTCACCCCCGGCCTCTTTAATAAGATGAAGGATACCGGCAGTACCTGTTCCAAAATGAATAAGGGGAACTTTAGGACCACTGCGCGCAATCTGGATAGCCTGCTGGGAGTAGGGCATAACATATTCTTGGTAATCAGCCGGGCTGAGTGCGCCCACCCAGCTATCAAACAATTGCAAAGCATCGGCTCCGGCTTCGGCCTGTGCTTTAAGATAATTTCCTATGGCCGTGGCAAGTTTGGCCATAAGTTTATGCCACGTACTTGGATGCTCATACATAAGCGTTTTGGCCGTCATATAATTGCGCGAAGATCCGCCTTCTATAGCATAACTGGCCAGTGTGAAGGGTGCCCCGGAAAAACCTATGAGCGGTACCTTTCCGGCCAGTTCTGTTTTAACCTGGCGTATGGCCTGCAGCGTAAAGCCAAGCGCTTCCTCTGGTGACGGTGTTGCAAGCCGGTCGACATCGGCCCCTGAGCGCAAGGGGTTACTAATAACCGGGCCGTCTCCCTTTACAAATTTTAGATCTAACCCCATCGTTTCCAGAATGGGTAAAATATCAGCGAAAATAATAGCCGCATCTAAGTTGAAGGCGCGGATAGGTTGAAGCGTGACTTCTGTCGCCAGATCAGGCGTTTTAATCAACTCCAAAATAGAATAGCGCTCCCGAAGAGCGCGATATTCAGACATATAACGACCGGCTTGGCGCATTAGCCAGACAGGTGTCGCATCGACAGATTCGCGCCGGCAAGCTTGTAGAAAGCGCTCAGATTTTGGCATGTGGAGTTTCCTCTGGATGGTCGATTGGGATATTAACAAGAGGATATTATAACAGGATTTTGTAGGGTTGCAATTGCCGCAAATTATGCCCGCTGGCGTTTATGGAGCCAACCGGTAAAAGACAATAGCGATTAATAAGAAGAGTAGCTCCTTTAAAAATTGGCTTTTGTTGAAATAGAATCTACCCTCTTTGAAATCATAAGATTGGAGAGGAAAAAGCCAAGGTACTAAGCTATTCCTATCTGCCAGGAGGTGACCCAAATATCCGGCTAGCCATGCATAACCTGCTTTTTTACCCCATACAGCGGTGACAAAAGCTGTGGTTCCCAACAGGCTAAATATGTTATGCGCATAGTGGCGACCGTTAGGCATAACACGAAAACCATAGCCCAGTGATTTGTCTATAACATCTGGGAAAAGGCTCGCTAATAAGAGCGGCTTGAGTAAATTGTTATCTGTCGATAGTGCCGGGAGGCGATGTTGAGCAAGCGCGATAGCAAGGTGACCAGGAATATGCATATAATTATGATAGCTTGTTTAGCGATTTCGGCAAAGATTTAGCCCTGTTTTCATGTTAAAATTTCTCATCTTATTGTTGACATAATTAATAAAGATGGGTATCATTTTAACCATAAATCCCCAGGTCAATCTTCTAAATAATTTGCTCACGACCACCCTTTATGCTATGATGACTTTTGATATTTTTACATTGACAAGATGAGGTCTATCCCTGTGAAGGTTATAACTGAAGAATTAGAACGTTGCCAGGTTTTGGTAACGGTTGAAATAGATACGAAAAAAGAAAAAGATTTGCTGCAAAAAGCGGCAAAAAGAATTGCAAAAGAAGTTAGAATCCCCGGTTTTCGACCTGGAAAAGCTCCTTACAACGTTATCGTCCGTCGCTTTGGCTTAGAAGCTATCCAACAAGAAGCTTTAGAAAAATCTGCTGATAATCTTATCCAGAAAGCTTTAGAAGAGGCTGACGTAACGCCATTTGCTCAAATGGACCTGGATAGTATCAGTTGGGATCCGCTGGTTATTAAATTAAAAGTACCTACTGAACCAAAAGTTGAATTAAGTGATTATCGAGATATTCGTTTAGATTTCGAAGAGATCGTCGTAACAGATGAAGATGTTGAAGAGCGGCTTGAGCAGTTACAAAAGCAAAACGCCACGTGGACTGAGGTCGAGCGCCCTTCGCAACTGCACGATCAGCTTACTATCTCTGTTGTTGAAAAAGCAGGTGATGAGGTGCTGTCTGAGCACGAGTCGATTGAGTATGAGCTGCATCCTTTTGAAGAAGATGAAGAGGATGAAGCCGATACAGACGTTGATGAACCTGTAGAAGACACGGAAGAGAACGAAAATATCGAAGCGGAAAGTGAGTCAGACGAAGTCGTAGAGGAAGATGATGCTGAGTCTGATGAAGAAGAGGAAGAATATAAGCCGCCATTTCGTCCTGATCTAACCACGCCTTTATTAGGCTTAAGTGCAGATGAGGAAACGACATTTTCTATCACCTACCCTGATGATCATGAAGATGAACGGTATGCGGGTAAAGAAGTTACGTTTGAAATCAAGGTGTTTAGTGTAAAAGAAAAAGAATTACCTAACATTGATGATGATTTTGCGAAAACTGTAAGCGACTTTGATACGCTCGACGAGTTAAAGGCCGATACAGAAGAAAAAATTAAAGAACAGCGTTTGCAAGAGCAGAATAACAAGTTGGGTAATGAGGTTTTAGAAAAGATCATTGAAGAGTCTGACATTGAATGGCCGAAGGCTTACGAAGATGAAACAATTGATCGCGAGTTGAGCAATTACGAGCGACAGATTGCACAATATGGCCTAAGCCTTGATAATTACTTAAGTATAGAAAACAAAACACGTGAGGACTTTATTGAAGAAAGCCGCGAACGTGTGGTAAGCCGCTTAAAACGTAGTTTTGTTATTCGAGAAATTTCGAAAGCGGAAAATATAAAGATTGGTGAAGGAGAAATTCTGCAACACGCCAAGCTTTTGTCCGATTTGTCAGGCCAAGGCGATCAACTTTGGCGAGAAATCTTAAGCTCACCAATACAGCAAGAGCTTATCGCGAACGATTTGATGGTTGGAAAAATTGTTGATTGGCTGGCAGCCATAGCCAAGGGTGAAGATCCTCAGCCTGCAGTTGAAACAGAAGACCAGGTAGAGGGTGATCAGACCGCCGAAGATGCCACCGATGCCGATGCTTCGCCGGAAGCAGTTGAGGCTAACACAGATGAAGTTGTAGAAAGTGAAAGTTCTGAAGCTACCGCATCTGATGAAGAAGTTGAGCCAGAGAGGGAGAGCAGCAACACTGAAACTGATGCAGACGTCGACCAAACAGAAGAACCAACCCCTGCTGGAGTAAAAAGTTAATTTCTTGTAACGAAGGAGCTTTAGACATTATGTTTCCAAATTTACCTGAAGCCATGGTCCCGATGGTTATCGAGTCCACCGGGCGAACTGAAAGAGCGTACGATATTTTCTCGTTACTTTTACGAGAACGTATTATCTTTTTAGGCACACCAATCAATGACCAAATCGCCAACTTGATTGTAGCCCAGCTGCTTTATCTCAACCGCGAAGATCCCGAGCGCGAGATTCAAATGTATATCAACTCGCCCGGGGGCGTTATCTACGCCGGATTAGCCATTTATGACACCATGCAACAAATTCAGGCCCCTATTCACACGTTTGCCGTGGGGGTTACAGCCAGTATGGGAACGGTCTTGTTGGCTACCGGAGCTGCCGGACACCGTTATGCGTTGCCTCATGCTACCATTCATATGCATCAAGCCGGTGGTGGAGCACAAGGTTATACCACAGACGTTGAAATTCAGTATCGTGAAATGAAGCGACAGCAAGACTTATTGTTTGGCATTTTGAGCCGCCATACCGGCCAAACCATCGAGCAGATTGCTGATGATTTTGAACGTGATCGCTGGATGGATGCTCCAACCGCTAAAGAGTACGGCCTCGTTGATGATATTCTTGGTGAGGTTCATACTGCGGATACGTCTTCTTCATAAATAATAAGTTGATGACTAGCGTTTTTTAGCATTGACTTGGTTATTAAGTAACAAGGCTGTTATTCGATAATAAATTTTAGGGACATTTTGTAGGAATTGTGGATGAGAATTGAATATTTTAGGGAATGTTGCATAAAACACCCTGGAATTTTCCTGTAGTAGGGATATGTTACGAATCCACAATTCCTGCTTTTTACACATCAATACATTATCATTGGTTTTTATGCAGTACACGAATCAGCTTTCATTGCTTCGATAAAAAGATAGGTTAGAGACAGTAATTTACTAATTCTCTTTCAGAGCTAGCGGAGTGCTGCGTAAAAATCGAACTATCTGTAAATCCAATTATAAAATGAGAAAGTCTAGATGGCTAGCAGATTTCGATCCAACATTCAAGTATGCTCATTTTGTAAGCGGTCACAGGAAGAGGTTAACCGGTTAATTGCCGGTCCCGATCAGGTGTTTATTTGCGACGAGTGTGTTGATCTCTGTCGCGATATCTTGGAAGAAGATACCTCTACCTCAAGTGCCACAGAATTTAAATCTAGTAGGATTCCTTCTCCTAAAGAGATTTACGAACAACTTAATGAGTGGGTTGTCGGCCAAGATCACGCCAAAAAAGTTCTTTCTGTAGCGGTTTACAACCACTATAAAAGGATTAATCGCCGTGCAAACGGCGCTCGGGTTGGCGAAGTTGAACTGCAAAAAAGCAATATTTTGCTGATTGGCCCAACCGGATGCGGTAAAACGCTTTTAGCGCAGACATTGGCCCGTATTTTAGATGTGCCCTTCTGTATTGCCGATGCCACCACCCTAACCGAAGCCGGCTACGTTGGCGAAGATGTAGAAAATATCATTCTAAGGCTGATCCAGGCCGCTGACTATGATATCGAACGGGCTGAGCAAGGTATTGTCTATATCGATGAGATTGACAAGGTTGCTCGAAAATCGGGCGATAACCCTTCTATCACGCGTGATGTATCGGGAGAAGGTGTTCAACAAGCCCTTTTGAAGATTATTGAGGGCATGCAAGCCAATGTTCCTCCCCAAGGAGGACGTAAGCACCCTCATCAAGAGTTTATTCAAATTAATACCAAAAACGTGCTCTTTATTTGTGGAGGTGCTTTTGATAATTTGGATAAAGTCATTGAAGAGCGATTAGGCGTTAAAGGTAAACTCGGCTTTAGCCCCGGCTGGAGCAAAAGTTTAGGAAGCCACAGGGCGCGTGGTCTATTTGGATCATCTAAACCGCCGGTAAGTCACCTTCAAGAAGTAACCACTCCGACAAATCCTCATGAGGACCTTGATATTTCTAAAGAAGAAGCCCTGATTGCTCATATATCAGCCATTTTATCTCAGATTATGCCTGATGATTTGTTGAGCTACGGGTTGATCCCGGAATTTATTGGTCGCTTGCCGGTTATGGTTACGGTTGATCCATTGGGACACTCGGCTCTTATGAATATACTTACCGAGCCACGTAATGCTATTGTTAAACAGTACCAGCACCTCTTTACCCTTGATAACGTGGAGTTGGTTTTTACACAAGATGCGTTTTTTACAGCCGCAGCTTTGGCTCTAAAACATAGAACTGGTGCCCGTGGCCTTCGATCAATTATTGAAGAAGCCTTATTGGACATTATGTACGAGATTCCCTCGAATAAAGAAATTAGCAAATGTATTATTAATGCCGACGTTATTAAGGGGATTGCCGGACCTGAATTGTACGATGAAAATGGCCGTCCAGTGGGACTTGATCTCGACAAAGCGGCGTAATCTTAATATACTATCCCTTTTTTGTGTATTTTGAAGTCAGGTTTTTGCCTGGCTTCTTTTCTTTTCCGAGAAGTCCAGCCGTGTGGGGGAAACAATCTTTTTGAGTTCTTTTTAAGTGTAATTTTGGGGTGTTTTATAGTTTTTATGCTGTATTTTTGTATATAATCCCTTTTTTAAGTTGTTTTTGGTGTGAAGTGGGATGTTCACTCCTAGGAGGTATATAATGAAGCTTGTGACGCTTATCGATGGCAATGGTAATAATCAAGTGGCTTATCTAGAAGATAGCGATCTATTTCTGCTCCATTTCGATGGAGATATGCTCGAGCTAATTCAGGCTGGGACACAAACTCTATATGACCAAGTTCAACAGGCCAAACAACAAGAAGCTCTGCCTTTGGACCAAGTCCGGTTGATTGCCCCAATTTTGTCTCCTTCGAAAATTGTCGCGATCGGTAAAAACTATGCAGAACACGCTAAAGAGACAAAAAGCGAAATTCCCGAAGAACCCATTGTCTTTGCCAAGTTTTCCACAACTATTATCGGTCCTGACGCTGAAATACAATGGGATCAAAATTTAACCAATAAGGTTGATTTTGAAGCAGAATTGGCTGTTATTATCGGTCGAAAGGCTCGACTGGTTTCTGAGGAAGAAGCGCTGGATTACGTTTTTGGCTATACCTGCGCCAATGATGTTAGCGCTCGAGATTTGCAATATAGAGGAAAGCAGTGGATACGCGGTAAATCGCTTGATACCTTCTGCCCGCTCGGCCCGTGGATTATCACTGCTGACGAAGTACCCGACCCGCAGAGCCTGGACATTCGATGCCAGGTGAATGACAAAATGATGCAAGAAAGCAACACCCGCAACATGATCTTTAGCGTCGCTTACTTGATTTCCTTTTTGTCTGCTCACTTTACACTATTGCCCGGCGATATAATTTTAACCGGTACGCCAGAAGGTGTTGGCAATGCTCGCGTGCCGCCCGAATTGTTGGGCGATGGTGACGTGGTTACCGTCGAGATTGATACTATTGGCAAACTCATCAATCACTGTCGTGTGACCACTGCCTAATTTAGGTCATTCCTCCCATTGACGCATTAGACGGATGCGGAGTATACTGCTTATCGAAACGTAAGCTAGACATGTATGTGTTGGTTTCTGCCAACTGTTTTTTTGCTAAATAAATTTGTACTTTAACAACCAAGATCAGTAGGGTTTTACTGAGCAAGCATTTTCCAAACAATACGGAATTTGTATGAACATGTAAGCTATAGCAAAGGAGTTCTTCTTGTTTTCCTATCCTGAAAAGCGTCTCTATATCTTACTCAAATACCTACTGGTTTTGGTTGCCCTTGTTTTTTCCACCTCGTTATCGATGGTGGTTTTGTGGCTCTCATCGGCCGCGACCGCTACCGGTGATACCCCCGCAGCCGCTGTTTCATTAACCAACCACGTTAATACCGGTGTTTTAGCGCCAAACCAGCATCGTTGGTTTAGAATTGTTCCTCCTAATTTTGAACAAAACCTTTTACTCGTTACTAACCCCGCTAGCGCAAGCCAAGCATTCACTTTGCAAATTTTTGAACAAACGCAGTTATCACAGCTTGGGCAAGATACTTTTCCGTCATCATCCTATGGAGTGGGACAGTGGACTGAAAGGGTTGGCACCCAACCAGCCGGCATCTTGTGGATGGGAACTATCGACAACAGCCAAACCTATTACGTACGCCTCGCCAATACGAGTACGACCTCTGTTGATTATTGGCTTTTGACTCGACAGCCACAGCAAGATGGCTCGGATCAGTTGCAATCTAACGAAGACAGTTCCTTACTTACTTTGGATCCAGAAGCCGGTCGTGAACCCCATCTGGCGCTCGATTTGCCTCCAGGTCGAAATCGTGGTCGCCTGCCCGCCGGTGCAGCCCGGTGGTATACCTTTACGCGAAATGATCCAAGCCAGTGGAGCCATTTTCAAGATTTGAGTTTCACCCTCTTTTTTACGCCCAGTGATGGTAATCGTTATAACGTCAACTTTCAGCTTTATACGGCTCGTGAAGTGGAGGCCTGGCAGCGTGGTCTTGGCCGGTTGAATAACTTTGGAGCCGGGATGTTAACTTCACGAGACGACGATCCAAATACGGGCGAACGTATATGGCGGGGTAATATTCTGCGCGACGAGACCTATTATATTGTCATTGAGAATGGTTTAGATAGAGAGGTTGATTATTGGTTGTACGATCAAGACATCATCCATCCCCAACTTGGTCTGGATGAAGATTTTACTGCTGTTTTCAACCAAGATGACATTGCGCTCAACGAGAGAAACCAAAAGCACTCTTATCTCCAATTAAAAATGCCGAAATAAATCGGCTTTAGAAAGCGGTCTAGCTTCCGTAGCTAGCTTTATCAGAAAGATAAAGACCAACTTCTGTGATGTACAAACAGAAACAAAGAAGATAGCTGAAGGCTAACGGACGCTTACAGTCTGTCTTATATCGTTGTGATAGTTTATGGAAAATGAGGATTAGCGCACAGTAAAGTTTGAATAACCTCTAACCGGCTCATCGTAGCGATAGAGTACGCTTCTAATTTGGCTGCTGTGGGGCTCTTCCTGGCACCAATGAAGCATTTGTTCTACTTTGCTCTCTTCCCCTTGAGCTTCTATCTCAACTCGCCCATCGGTAAGATGGCGGACAAACCCAACCAATCCCAACTGTTGGGCTCGTTGTTGGGTTTGAAGCCTGAAATTTTTTCCTTGCAAGCGCCCCTCAATGAGAATGCGCGCTCTTACTTGACTCATGATTTTCACGTTCGCTCCTTACGAGAAATAATATCGCCATATTTCATCTCCCCAAACCAGCATAATCCAACCGGTTATTGTAAGAAATGGGCCGTAAGGGATAAAGGTTTTCAAGGTTACGCGCCCTGTTACAAGCAATAAAAACGCAACAAGCCCGCCCATGAAAACTCCAAAAACCAAACTCAAAATAATATTTGGAAAGCCCATGATGAACCCCAAAAACGTCGATAGGGTTACATCTCCCTCACCTAAACCTCCTCTGGAAAGCAGCGCCGCGATATACACGATGATAAAGCCCGTAATTCCACCGACCAACGCTGCTCGCCAGGTTAAATCTGGTGTTATAAAAGCAGCGGCGATCGCCAACAGGATGGACGGTAAAATTACGACGTTAAATATGAGCCGGTGTTCTAAATCTGTAACTGTCACCAAAATAAGGATGATGGTGTACAGGGTTACAATCCCAAGCGTGGTCGAAAACCCATAATACCACCATAGAAAGGCAAAAAATATAGGGGTGACCAGTTCTACAACCACCGAGCGCACCAATCTTTGGTGTGCCACACCGCATTGCGGGCACTCACGCCGTCCGGTCAACCAATTCAGCAAACCGCTCCATTGTTTGAGCGGTCGCGGTGCGCTACATTGAGCGCACTTAGGCCACTGAAACACGGTTTGCCGCGTTGGAAGAATGTCGGCTGCATGATTTATCGCGATGCCGACTAACCAGCCAAAAAGAACAAAGAGAGTAACAAGTAATATCACGAGCTTTTCCGGTTGTTGATAGTTTTCAAGTTCAGGTCAACGGTCAAGTTTTTTTGCTGCCTGGTCAGACGAATCATGGCTACTCCAATTATGGAACAGACCACGGCGGTTGTCCATAGGCCAAAAGTAAAGGTCTGAGGACGATAGAAGATATTGATAGTGTGCAACCCAGCCTCAACGGCCACAGCACGGAAAGCCACGTTGGCTTGGAGCAGAATCGATGCCTCATCATCGACCGTTGCCTGCCAGCCGGGATAGAACGTATCCGTCAGAATTACAAAGCCGTCCGTTGGTGCATCGACCTGAAGTTGAATGGCATTTGCCGTCTCGGTAGTAATTTCAGCCGGTGTGAACATATCCGGCATATTCCGATGGTTCGGCAAGACAATATCTTCTAACTTAATGATAACCACTTCTTGGATAGGATCAAACTCGGGCGCAATTATTTGGTCGATGGCCTCACGCTCATCGTCGACATAAATAGCTTGGGATACAAAGTAAGCCCGTGGTAGCGGATTAGGCACAGAGCGGGTAACAGCCGTACCGGTCTGGGTAATCATCGGCCAGGGATGATCGGATGTGTCGTTGACAAGAGCGCCAACGTTCATAAGCGCCAGCAGTTGCGCTTGTAGTTCGGGTGGGCCGTGTTCGATCAAATTGAGCAACGACTGCCAGCTTCCAACCACCAAAGGATCATCATTGTTGGTTGACGGTAGATTCTCATATACACCAAAATTCGGAACCAGCGACTCTTTAAGGGTCTGCAAATCTGCCGGATCGGTTGATCCAAATGATCTAAATTGAAAGTAGTGGTCAAATCGAACCCGATAGGCAAATTGCTCATCGACAAAATAGCGATAGGGCTGCTCCTTTAGCCGTTGAGCGCTTTCAATCGGCGTGCTAAATACCGAGGCAGAGGTCAAGGGGATTAAGGGCCAAGCAGCCAGCAGCAGATCGACCGTTACAAAGAGGATAACTGCGCCTTGCCACCAACGCTCTTGCGATTGGTTTTGGCCTGATTTTGGTGGTCTAAGCAACAAGATCACAACGGCGCACATGAGGAAAAGGCCGAGGTTACGGGTGGCCGTTAGAAAAGTGATTTCACGACCGGCCAGCCACCATTGACCTATCAATCCGGCAAAGGTCAAGGCTATGCACGCTGCCAGAAAGCGTCGCCAGTGAGGTCGATTGTGGGTTGTCGACTCGAAAATCTGCACGCCGATGCCGGCCAATATCGCCATGGCAACTGTGTACCAAATGAGTAATCGCGCCGGAGCCTGAAAAAAACGAAAGCCGGGTACCCACTCGAAAACCCACAGATAGATCGGCGTGTTCCAACCCATCGCCAAAACCAAACTGATCGGTATAACCACACCAAAAAAAGGAACGACACGCAAAGGGTTGGCGGTGGCTCGTTCTGAATGACGGGTGTCTGACTCGGTGGGTGAAATGCGATATTGTTGCCACACCGCTTTCAAGAAGCAACCTATGGCCGTTAGCGCCAAGATAAATGGCAAAATTCCTAAATAGGCGTGATCTTCCCAGTAGTTAGCATAGCCCCAATAATTACTGTGCGCCGGGTTCCCAAAAAAATCGGGAGCGAGCAGCGTGATCAGCCGCCAGGGCCACATGGAGTAGGTCAAAGCAAAGGTGCGTGCGGCTCCATCGTTGCGGGGCGAATTCATGAGGTACTCCGCCGTCGGCAAAATTTGGATAGCACATAGCAAAAGGGCAAGCAGTACGGCCATAAGCAAATAGCCGACAGCCTGGAAAAGTGGCCTAATACGCAATGAGGCAGGTGAGGGATCTTGGATATTGAGATGATCAGAAACTGACGCGTTGGACGATGTAGCGAGCCGAGCTACCTGCCAACTTCTAAAGACACTATAACCGCCAATCAAAACCAGGCTGTAGAACCATAACTGAGCGTGTCCGGCCAGCAGTTGTCCGGCCAGCGCTACCGCCAACCACAAAGCATCGAGCAGACGCCGTCGCCACACCAGCCGATCGCTGAGCAGCAGCAGGATCGGTATCCAGGCCGCTGCGTGAACCATCACAATAAACTGCGTGCGTCCCACGATATAGCCACTGAACATATAGGTCAGCGCAGCTACTGTCGCCGCAAAGCCGGTTAACTGTAGCTGCCGGCCGTAAAAGTACATGGCGACGCCCGCCAAGCTTAGGTGAAGGATAATCGACAGCGTCAGGGCGTGCGATGTCGGCATGAAGAGGAAGATGCTATTGGGTGGATAAAATACCGCGCTTTGTAAGTTAGCCAACAGCGGAGCGCCGTTGCCCAGCAGTGGGTTCCACAGTGGCCACTGCCCTTGCAGCAAGCTGTCTTTAACCAGTTGATGCCACGGCCAAAATTGGAGCATAATCGTGCCCCAATAAAGCACTTGGCCGTAGAAGAGCCAGCGCCAAAACAAAAGCAAAGGCAGACCCGCTATAAGAACGACTGGCAAGAAACGGGAGAGTGTCGAGTTACGCATGTTGACAAACATTTACAGTGGGCTAGAATTTACGATGCTGATTGGATAATTGGCTTGGTAAAGATTGTTGGATAGTAAAGATAATGCTCACATACGAAAGAATTAGTGGTGTTGTCAGCTTGACGTTGATCGGGTTGGCACTATATTTTGTACTTAATTTTCCTGTACAAGTTACATCGTTCATGTTGCTTGGTTCGCCGCTTACAATCGACTCGCCCCAGCGCTGGTTGATGGCCCTTTTGCTCGGTGTTCTGGCGATGGCCGGAGCCGACACCGTAATCCGAACCCATCCCTCGTTATCATCGCGTAAGTTGGGTTACCTGGCTACGTTCTGGGTGCTGCCGGGCCTCTTGGTTATTCTGGCAACGCAAACCCTGGGTTTGGCCCCGTCGCCATTGGCTTGGGCCGGTGGTCTGGTTATTGTTGGCTTACTTCTGTGGCTGACGATTCTAACAGAGTTTCGACAAGTCACGCCTGCCGGAAGTTCGCTCTGGAGCCGGTTGTGGCAGCAGTTTATCGGTTACGCCATCGCTCTGCTTTTCTTCATTGTCATTTATCAAAGCCGCAGCCGTAGTTTAATTAGCGCTACAACTATTATGCTTGTTGGCAGTATGGTGGCTCTATCGCTACTGCGTTCTACTCCGGAACAAATTTCTAAAACGTGGCTTTTCGCGGCGATTATTGGCTTGAGTCTGGGGCAAGTCACTTGGGCTTTGAATTATTGGCGAACCGGCACGCTCAACGCCGGCCTTTTAATCTTTTTGGTCTTTTATGTTCTGGTTGGAGTAGCCCAACAGCAGCTTCTTGGAACGCTTACCCGCCGCACGCTGGCCGAATTTGGTGCTATTTCTGCGATTGCCCTGGCGGTCATTCTAAATTTGTAATCTCAATAGCCCATTATACCATTGCAATCACAATCGGAGTAGGTTTCGGAGTAAAAGTGCCTGCTTTGCAGAGTTTATCCGGTTTACACTAAGAAACCGATAGCCTTATTGAGCTAGTAATGCTGTTGACAATGCCTTTCCTTCACGCTACACTTGGTAGGTGGTGTGTTCCTAAAGGCATGGAGGCATAAAGTAAAGTAATGATCGAAGCCGTTGACCTGACAAAAGAATTTGGCGAATTTATGGCCGTACGTGATGTTAATTTGCATGTACCGGAGGGTGAAGTTCTTGCTCTATTGGGGCCAAATGGAGCCGGCAAAACCACAACGGTGCGTATGCTTGGTTCAATCCTGTCCCCCACCCGTGGCTGGGCGCGTATTGCCGGATTCGATACCGTCAAGGATGCGCAATCTGTGCGGCAGGTTATCGGCCTGCTGACTGAATTTCCCGGCCTCTATCTGCGGATGAAAGGGTTAGATTATCTGCGCTTCTTCGGCGAGTTACAAAATATGCCGCGCGATCGCATCCGCAGCCGCAGCGAACAGCTTCTCAAACGCTTCGAGTTATGGGACGCCCATGATAAACAGGTCGGCAAATATTCCAAAGGGATGAAACAGAAATTGACGCTGGTGCGGGCCATGCTGCACGATCCGCAGGTGCTTTTTCTCGATGAACCAACCTCGGCTATGGATCCCCACAGCGCCAAACTGGTGCGTGATGCTATGACCGATCTGCGCCACGAGCGTCGCACCATCGTTCTCTGTACCCACAATTTGGCCGAAGCTGAACAACTGGCCGACCGCATCGCCATCGTTCGTCGAGGGCAGATTATTGCCCAGGGCACGCCGATGGAGTTAAAAAAGCAATTGCTCGGCGATCCGCTGATGGAACTGCGGTTGGCTGGCCCGATGAATGGATTGGTTAACTATCTCCAAGACAAAGTCAACGTCGTAACCCACGGCGAAGATTGGGTTAGATATACTGTACCGGATCCCTCACAATTTAACCCTACACTTATTTCTCAGTTAGCTCAGCAAAGCACCCCCGTTATCACCCTCAGCGAAATCTCCCGCAGCTTGGAAGAAGTCTACCTTCAGATTGTGGAAAGTGATCAAAAGCTGGAAGATGCGCTTAAAGAGCAGTATGATCAGTCGCTTTAAGACCAGGCTAAGGCGAAGGCTGAGACTAAGAGACGTTAAACATCAATTGGCTTAGCCCACCAAACCAACTGTCTATCCAATCACCATTCCTCTGAAAATAGCCGTTAGCGGTTAGCTGATAGCTGTCGTACATCAATACATCGTAAAAAACTAACATAGCAAACCATCAATAGATCGTAAAAAGGCATAACATCGAAACC
>JAGRBZ010000165.1 GCA_020433805.1 Anaerolineae bacterium | reverse complement strand
CAGCTTTCAAAACCTGGAGTCGTATCCAACCAACGTGGTGAAAATTGCTCAAGCCACCCAACATCGTGATGAAGCGGGTGTGCCCCAGGTGGTCTATTACGATGCCGGGGTAGGCTCCAGTTTCTTCCTTAGTGGCGTTTTTGGCTGGGGAGTGGAAACCAATATTCATGAAGCGTACCAGTTTTTATGCCTCAACTACGCACCGGGTGATGAAATCTACTGTTTTGGCTTCAGTCGGGGAGCGTATACGGTGCGCAGTTTGGTTGGACTGATCCATTACGCCGGTTTGCTGCCGCGTAAGCATATTCAGCATACCGGTGAGGCGTACCGATTGTATCGTGAGATTAAGAAAGAATCGGAGACCATTGCCGAGTTTCGGAAGAACTATAAGACCTTTTCCATACCCATTACCTTGTTAGCTTGCTGGGATACGGTGGGTCGCCTGGGCATACCGGAGGTTATTCCGTGGCTGCCGTTTGATCGTTGGGCCAATCGAAAATATCGCTTTCATAATACGACACTCAGCCCATTGGTTGAGAATGCCCTCCACGCAGTCGCCATCGACGAGCGCCACCGCAATTTTGTAGTAACACCGATGGAGCGATTGCCAAACAACCCCCAACAGCGGTTGCGACAAGTCTGGTTTCCGGGCGACCACATGAGCATCGGCGGCGGTAGTTATCACCGCCGCCGTCTGTCCGATGTATCATTGCTGTGGATGATAGAGACCATTCAAGCGTGGAACTTAGGGCTATCCTTTTCATTCGCTGATGTGACCGGTGGACTTAACCCTGATTTCACCACAGCCATCCCCAACGATATTCCCCTCATGTTTGAAGTGGGCGGTCGAGCCGTGCGCGAGATGTCAGGTAGCTTTGCCGATATTCACATCAGCGCCAAGCGGCGCTGGCAGCAGCAGCCCGACTATCGCCCCCCTAATTTGGAACCCTTCCGTACAGAGCTAGAACAATGGAATCCGGTTCAACAGGATTTCGTGGGGTTGACACTATAAAACGTAAAACGTGATGCGTAAAAAAGGATTACGTTTTACGTTTTTCGTTTTACGATCTTGTCAACCCCCTGAGTTCCAAAAGAGCCTGGAATCCTATCGCACAGGCCGGTTAGCCGCCCCCGGAGACTGCTGGGGTGTGATTGGCGTCAGCGTCGTCGTAATTGAGGGAGAGACCGAAGGTTGCGGTTGTGGAGCCGCGGGTACCTGTGTTGCGGTCGCTGGTTTTTGTTTAGGCTTGGGCGGTACCGGTGTTGGTGTTGGCGTGGGAGGTTTTGGTGTCGGTGTCGGCGGCTTCGATGTTGCAGTTGGCGGTACGGATGTTGCCGTGGATGGTACCGGTGTCGGTGGTACGGGTGTTGCGGTCGGTGGTTCAGCGGTTGCTGTTGGCGGTACGGGAGTCGCGGTTGGTGGTTCAGATGTAGCGGTCGGCGGTTCAACGGTAGCTGTTGGCGATTCGGCTGTTGGCGTTGGTGGCACGGGGGTCGGTGTTGCAGGTTCGGGGGCTGGCGTCGACTCAGGTGATGGCTCGGTTGGAACAGACGTAGGCGATGGTTCCGGCGTCATGGTTGGTGGCTCCAGGGTCGGCGTGGCCGAAGCCGTAGCTGTGGGATTGATTTTTTTCACGGCCGTCTGCTTTACGGGGGCCGAAGCCGCTCCAACCGATATATAGTCGAACCGGGTTAACTCGTCGTGACCACCGGGACCGTTGACGGTGAGTATGACCGTTTTGCTGCCGCTGTCATTGTAGACATACGTAAAATCGTCACAGCCGACGCGGGCATAGCCCTCGTCTACCAGCCAGATGCAACTGTCGTAATCACCTGTCGATAGATTGGTAAAGGCCACTTCCAGGGGAGCTGTGCCGCTGGTGACGCTGGCGCTGAAGTTAGCTTGATTTTCCACACCAGCCTGGATTAGGTTCGCCTGACGAACAACATCGCTACCATCAGGGCCATTGACCGTTAATTGAACGCTGTAGGTCCCGACGTTGTTATAGGTATGGGTCGGATTGCCGCAGGTGGCAGCAGTAGAGCCATCGCCAAAATTCCACCGACAGCTTGTATAATTGCCGGTTGATGTGTTGCTGAAGTTGACGGTCAATGGTGCAAATCCGCTGGTGGGATTGGCGGTGAAGCGGGCCTGAGGTGGGTTGCGGTTGTCATTCACCACAACAGTGCGGCTGGTCGTGCTGCTCCAGACGCCTTCATCTTTAACCCGCAGTTTGACGGTATACGTGCCGGCTGTGGCGTAGGTGTGGGTGGGGTGATTGGCGGTGCCGGTTGTGCCGTCGCCAAAGTCCCACTCAGACTGTTCGAAGAAATTCGATTGATTATTGAATTTGATGCGCAGCGGTTGATTGCCGACCGGGTTGCTATTGAATTTCGCCACCGGCCGGACAGTGATATAGTCCGATTTTTTGGTGGTATCTTCACCGCCATCACCCCGAACGCGTAGTTTGACGGTATACTTACCCGGTTCGTCGTAAGTGTGCTCCCGATCGCTGCAACTGCCGCTGGTATCGCCATCGCCAAAGTCCCACTTGCAGGAGTCGTAATCGCCTTTAGAGTCATTATCGAACGCGACCTCAAAAGGAACCGGTCCATTCTTGTCGTCAGCACTGAACTTGGCTTCAGGCTTATCATCATCGTCGTCATCATCATCGTTGGGCGATGACGTTGAAACCCTTTCCCACCATGTATGAATAATAGCATCGCCCGTGTGCTCGTAATATTCAATGCGAAGTTTGTGCGTACCCCAGCCCAGCCACCGCTCGCCCGTAACTTCGTGCTTGCTGCTGTCATACCAACTGTCGATGACCAGATGGTCGTCAACATAGAAGCGGACGCCATCGTCAACCGCAGCGTGGAAGCGGTAAGTTCCCTCATCAAAGTGCAGATGACGAGTCCATCGAACCGAGAAGTTGTCGACCGGTATACCCTTCGCAGGCGCTCCCGTGCCCCAGTTGAAATCAACGTTGACATCATTGCGGACCACAATCGGCTTCCCAGACAGATTACGGTTATTGAAGTATGCACCGCGCCAGTCGTTGAAGACCCGTGGGGTTGGTGTGGCGGTCGGTGTGGCTGTTGCGGGGTGGGTCGCCGTCGGCTTGGCGGCGACGGAAAGCGGTGGCACATAAGCTATCGGTACGTTGTCTGCATGCTTAACGGTTACATAGCGCGTCGACACCCAGCCGGCGCTATCGGTTGCCGGGAATTCAATTTGCCACCACCCACGATCGGGGCTGACGGCCATAATGTTTGCCGTTTGTCCGGGTAAGAGCAGGCCAATAATGGTATAGTTTGCTCCCGGCCCTTGCCGAACATTCAAATTTGCGGAACTGGTGAGCCGGGCTTGACCTGAGTTGGATATGGCTGTCGCAGTGGGGGCAGGTGGCGACGTGGCTGTAGGTGGTACAGCAACAGCGCCCGAAACAGTCGAGGTCGCGGAGGGATTAAGGCCAACGGCTGGTAGAGCAGTCGATGTAGCGGTTGGCTCAACCACAGTGGTTGGTATGGCCGTTGTGACGGGTTCCAAGGTGGCTGTTTGCTCGTCTTGCCACATCAAAATAGTGAAGCTGGCTTGAGCTATCTCCTGCCCATCCTTGGCATGGGCAATGACCGTGGCCGATTTTTGATTGGCCCAGCGCGTTTCAGGTAATAGAACAAACGTGGCCGTGAAATTGCCGTTCGCGTCGGCTGTGGCTTCGGTTACGGCATAGGTTGGGATATTATCGTCGTCCGGAGCGGTTAGATATAAAAGGACGGTAGTGGCGGTCGGCCACTCCGAACCACGCACCGTCATTGAACTGCCGACGATACCCACCGCCGGTTCGACAATAATCGAGGCGATGGGTTGTTCGGTGGGCGAAAGTTGCGCCTGACTATGAGATTGCTCAATAAAGAGGAAGAGGAAGCGGCCCACAACGATAAGCGTAATGGCCCAAAGAACAATCACCAAGACCAACATGATGTTGTATGCTCTTGAGCCTCGGGTGAAGTTGTTGAGATACGGTTTGATGTTCATTTCATCCTCTCCAAAAAAAGTTCCCGAGTGTCGTCTAAACCCGGGAAGCTGGTGCAAAACTAGTGCGTGACATAACATAGCCACGAAAACGTGATGACTGTTCAAGAATCTGTGTGAGCAACTACTCCTTCCTCTATATAATAGCGTGGCCTTCGCCTGATTTCAACCATCAAATGTTGTATTTACGACAAACATGGGCGTAGTTTTCTGCTTAATACTATAACTAATATGAGTTGCGCAGTTGGAAAAATCAGACCCTAAAGGTTTCCAAAGGTATCTATCAAGCAAATTTTAACGCAATCGAGCTTGTATTTTGTCCTAAAGTCGACTTGTAAAACCTTTAGGGTCTCGAGCTGCGTAACTTATAACTAATTCATCTGAATAGAATACAACCGAAAATAGCCGCACGTTTTTAAAAGCACTTCATAACAGTTTGGTGCTGTTTTCGCTATTGAGTTGATCTAAATTTTCACCCATCTTGTCAAGGCAAGGAGCAAGAAGCAGGGCTTAAGAGGCTTACATGCATTACCTCTTAAGCGTAGAATCTTTCGGTGGTAATAGGCTCTCCGTAGGGAAATGAATCAGTCTTGTGAGTGGGCCTTGTCGTTGCTTAAGTACGAGTGAGAGCAAAAGTGTCGATAAGGCGGGTGCGAGTCGATTTTAGCCGCTCGGCGATGAGATCGGCGATACGCACTGCTATCGCGTAGCCAAATTCGTAATCGTGTTGACAGGCTTCTCGCAATTGAGGCGTGCTGATAGCTACAGCCCGTACGTTGGTGAGCGCGCGGCTACCGGCTGTTTTGCGTTTGTCCGGGAAAAAAGCCGACCAACCCAGCAGTTGTCCTGGCCCAATCGTAAGCATCGTTACCCGGCCTTGGTCCGGGAGGTGGGTTTCGACAGCTACATGCCCTTGCTCGATGATGTAGATGACATCGCCCAAATCGCCCTCACCATAGAGAATTTCGCCCTCACGATAGGTTACTTCAAAGGCCATACTGGCTAGCTTCTCCAGATGAGCCTGCTTCAGTGTTCGCGTAAACTGTGCTTCCTGTAGCGCCATAAGAATGGTTTGCGAATTCATAGTCTCACCTCTTTCTATTGCCCCTTTGCGATAGATGGTTGGTGTTGGTTTGACATCTGTCATAGGTATCATCCTTTCTATGAATATTGATCGGTTTAGACACCAAAACTCTAACTATAGTGTATCTTAAAGTCGCGTTTAACACACCAGATATATGGTGAGACTTTTGACTAGCCGGTGGACGAGTTTCAGGCCTGGTTGCATGGCTAGCTGTTAATCTCTTTGATTTTATGATAAGTTTAAACTACAATCTTCGCACGGGAGAATAACCAAGTGACAAAGTTGACGCTTCAAATTCTTGGGCCGCCTCAGGTTGCGTTTAATGGCGAACCCATCAAAATTAATCGCCGTAAATCCGTTGCCTTACTGGCTTACTTGGCCGTTACCCGGCAGAGCCATAATCGTGACACCCTGGCAACACTGTTTTGGCCGGAAGCGACGCGTAATCGCGCCCGAGCCAACTTACGCCAAACGCTGTGGGAAATTAACAATGCGTTGGGTGACGCATGGATAGAAGCGGAAGATGAAACGTTGGCGCTGCATAGTGGGTCTGACGTTTGGGTAGATGTTCACGCTTTTCAAACTGCCTTGGCAGCCTGCCAAACACACCGTCATCCGGTTGATCAAGCTTGCGTTGACTGTGTGCCGCTGCTAACGGAAGTGGTGAACTTATACCGTGACGATTTCCTCGCGGGCTTTAGCCTGTCGGATAGCCCCGCTTTTGATGAATGGCAATATCTGGAAATAGAAAATTTTCGGCGCAAGTTTGCCGATGTTTTGGAAAAGCTGGGCGATTACTTTATTGCTGCCGGCGATTTCGAAGCCGCTATCCCCTACATTCGACGCTGGTCGGCGCTTGATCCCCTCAGTGATACACCCCATTATCGACTGTTGCAGCTCTATGCCTGGACAGACCAGCGAGCAGCAGCCGTGCGCCAATATAAAAAATATACGCAGTTACTTAAGCAGGAATTGGGGCTGGGACCGCGTGAGGACATTAGCACCCTTTACCAGCGTATTCGCCGGGGTGAAGAACAGCAGAAAGCGGTTAATCCGGCCTTAGATTATAAATTGGCCAGCCTTGTTGGCGAGGAGCAGCCAACCAAAGCCGGATCGGAACCTTCCCCCAGAACCAAAGAAGAAATTCGTTTAAGTACAATCCTTGTGGTCGGTTTGAGTAATGCCGATGCTTTAACCTGGGATGTTCAGCCGGAACAGATGGCCGGAGCGACCCAAACCCTCTTACGCATTGTGACCCAAGTTATAACCCACTATGAAGGCCAAATTGTTCATTTTGCCGGATACAGCGTGCAAGCGATTTTTGGCATGCTGCAATCGCATGAAGATGATCCGGAGCGCGCTGTTCATGCGGCCTTAGAGATTCAACGCTTAGCCAAAAAAGAAGCAGTTGCTTTAACCGTTGGGGTCAGCACCGGCCATATTTATTTTGGCCCCCTGGGGGCAGCAGAATTTCAAGATATTGCGGCCTTAGGGCCGGTGGTTCGATTGGCTTCCCGCTTACAAGACAAAGCCCAAGCCGGGCAGATTGTCGTCAGCGAGAGTACTTACCGTCATACGCAGCGCATTTTTGAGTTTGCTCCTTTTTCGGTAGCCATTCGGGGGATGGATCAGCCTCTCGAGGTTTATGCAGTAAAGCGCACCTTGTTACGCCCGCAAAAAACACGCGGCATTAAAGGGCTGCGGGCTATACTCACGGGACGGGATGAGGAATTTCAGAAACTCGACGCGGCTATCTCGGCTGTTCTGGATGGAAAAGGCCAATTTGTGTCGCTGATTGGCGAAGCGGGCTTAGGAAAGTCGCGTCTGGTTGAAGAATTAAGTCAGCGGGTGGCAACAATTTCCTCAAGCGACATGGTCGATCCCTTATGGTTAGAGAGCCGCTGTTCGGCATTACGAACGGCGACCGGGTTTTGGCCTTTTATCGATCTATTGCAGCGCTACTTGCAAATCCATCTCGGCGCGTCGAATGAAACGGAACTAACCGAAACCTTGAACCTATGCTTAGAAACAATGCGCCAAAAAGGATGCTTTGGCGGGGACAAAAGGCGTGCTGAAGAGATAGGTACGTTGCTTGGCAGTATTCTCTCTCTGGAGTTAGAGCCAAAAAGAAGCGAGTGGCTGGACGCTATCGATGCTCAAAATCTTCAGCATCAAATCTTTTTGGCCGTATACGACTTTTTTACGGCTGTGGCGTCTGACCAGCCTCTGATTTTGGTTTTTGAAGATTTACATTGGGTCGATGATCTCTCATTTGATTTGATTTCGTTCTTAATGGAAGCGATACGATCATGCTCTCTTTTGATCTTATGCGTCTATCGCCCTCACTATCAGCATAAAGATTTACGACTCTCTGCTATTGCGTCTCGAAAATGTCCCGAACGCTATACCGAACTCGTATTGCGAGAGCTTACCCCCGAACAGAGCCGATGGTTGCTTGGCTCTCTCTTGGGGGGCGATGTGCTGCCTCCGCTCTTTGAGGCCTCTTTACTGAAACGAACTCAAGGTAATCCTTTTTTCATAGAAGAAGTTATTCGCGAACTCATTGAAAATGGCGTGCTCTATGCTGATGAAAGCCAAACACTCAACGACCAACACTGGCAGGTGAGAGACGACATCGATCCGATCATAGCCGTACCCAAAAGCGTAGAAAGCGTTATTCTCAGCCGGATTGACCGTCTGGAGCCGGAACTAAAATACGTGCTCCGCAGTGCAGCGGTGATAGGTTACACTATTCCTACCCATATTCTGGCTCTCTTGCTGCCACACGTAACCGATTTGGAGACCGTTTTGTGGCGACTGGAGGAGTCGGCTCTGATCTATCGTGAGAAAGTGGTGCCGGAGGAGGAGTATGTCTTCAAGCATATGCTTATTCAGGATACGGTCTATCAAACCATCCCACCTGACCAAAAGGCCAATCTTCACCAGCGTGTGGCCGAGGCCATCGAACAGCAATATGCCGATAACCTAACCGAGCATGTGGAGCAGTTAGCCTATCACTACTCCCGCAGTAAGTTAGTTGACAAAGCTATTGACTATTTGTGCCAGGCCGGGGAAAAATCGCACCGTATCTTTCTCAACGATGACACCATTCGTTACTTCAAACAAGCCCTCCAACTGTTGGTCGAAACGCCGGATAGTCCATCGCCATCATCAGAGCGAGACTGTTGGCAGTTGATGGCGCTAACCGGTTTAGGTCAAATGTATCATCGACTGGGCAAAGAAGATCAAGCCGAAGACTACCTGCGGCAAGCGATTGAATTTGGCGAAGCAATCAATGCCGACACCTCCACCCTGATCCGGCTATACCATTGGTTAGGTGAAGTTTTATTTTGGCAGGAGCAGCATGCCGAACGGGTGCGGTTAGGTTACAAAGGGCTAGCTTTGCTCACCGATGAGGAAGCCGCCTCGGTGGAAGCCGTGCTCATGAATCAACTAATTGCCATGAGCCGCCTACGACAGGGGTACACAGACGAGTTCCATCTCTTAACGGCAAAAACGGCCCTTTTTATCCGCGACTTGCCTTATTGGGAAGAACTACGACCGGCCTACTTCCATATTGGCATCAGTCTATACAGCCAGAAGCGGCTAACCGAGGCCACAAACTGGTTACAAACGGTTTGGGACTGGGCCGAACAACATAACGACCTGGCAACTTTGGCGGAACTGTATGATCTTAAGTTTAGTTTCAATTTTCAGGAGGGCGATTTACAAACGGCAACCAGCAAGGTCGAGCGGATTATTGAACTGTACCGGCAGGGTGGCCAAGATCGCCGTACCTGGTACAGCTTGCAGGATATCATTGGTGTCTGTCTTCATCTTGGTGATTTTACGGCAGCGGAACGCTATATTCAGCAAGCCCTTACCCTGGCCGAAGGGGTGGGGCTTGATAAATATCGATCTGTATCGTTGCTTATGGTTGGGGTAGTCCGGCTGGCTCAGCAAGATTGGGTGCCGGCTACCGAAAGCCTGCATCAGGCTGTTTTAGCCACTTCTGATATTTATCGGTGGACGGAATGGGTAGCCCATTATAGTTTAGGCCAAATTGATCGGTTTCAGGGACAATCTGTAGCAGCCTTACGTCACTTTCAAACAGCAATGACTTTGTTTGATGCTTCTGACTTGTCGATGGTCACCTGGTTTAGCCGATGGCCTGCTGTGGCCTGTATTCTAGCCGGTTTGGAGGAATCTTATGAAGCCGTGGATGGAGATACTCAATCATTCAGGTCCTTCTGCCAGGCGTTCGAGTCGCTAAAGGATGGAGCGGCTTTGGTTCCCATACCTCAGCAATGGAGTTTGGGAGCGCTCCCAAACAGTGAACCTCAACCCGCCTTAGAGAACGCCGTATTTCACGATAGCTTTAAGTCGCCCTTAGACTCGGGTTGGATTTGGCACGATCCCTTAAGTGATTGTGCCTTTCATTTTCAGGATGGCTTAAACATACAAGCGGCTAACGGCCGAGATTTATGGTGCCTCAACCTGAGCGCCCCCCGGCTGCTGCGTCCTATAACCCATGATTTTGTAGTTCAAACCCTCTGCCTGCCGGTTGAAACTAACCAACAAAAACCGTCTATCGGTGGCCTACTGCTCTGGCAAGACAAATATAATTATCTACGCTTGGTTTGGGGGAGTCGCGGCGAGCGCGAAGTTTCGTTTGAAGGCAGCATTGCCAACCAGACAATTCTTGTGGGGCGCGGGTTGCTGCCCCAAAGTGGTGCGGACACCTGTGTTTTTCTACGGCTGAGACGGAAGCAAAATAACATCCGGGCCTTTTGTAGTCGAGACGGTAACCAATGGTTCAGCGTGGGGCAGACCATTTTTCCGGTTACTGGTCCGCTTGCAGCAGGCATCCATGCTGTCGGCTGGACCGACCCCCTCATTTATCCCGGTTTATATCCCGACGGTACGGCCATTCGGTTTGAGTCTTTCTCTCTGTGGACATAATATTTTTGAGATTAATCTCCTAATAAACCTTATTTAACTCAAGAGACGCATTTTGTGACGCATTATGTGACAGCTAGCAGACGCTTGACTGCTACACTCTTGATAAAGTTATTTTCTAAACTAATTCAGTAGAAACAACGAGGTTTTTGCGGATGAAACCTGCGACGATTCGTGACGTTGCCAACCGAGCTGGTGTTGGCATCGGCACTGTTTCGAGCGTGCTTAATTGTAGTCGTCCGGTCAATGAAGCAACCCGTCAGAAGGTTCTGGCAACCATCAAAGAGCTGGATTATAGACCGAACCCCAGTGGCCGTCACTTGTCTTTGGGCAAAACGGATACCATTGGCGTTATTATTCCCTTCTTTACGGTTACCTCTCAGATCGAACGGCTACGTGGAGTCATGGCGGTTGTTGGCCCCAGTGACTATGACCTCAATCTCTTTACGGTTGAAACAGTCGCGCAGCGTAATAAGTTTTTTCAAACCATTCCCTATAGCGGCCAAATTGATGGGCTGCTTTTATTCTACCATTATCCAACAGAAGATGAGCTACAACACATCCGCCAGAGCGAACTCCCAACGGTCTTAGTTGATGTTGCCCATCCTGATGTACCCCACATCTTTATCGACAACGTAGCTGCGGCTCGAAACGCAGTTGAACATCTTATCGCCTTAAAACATCGCAAAATAGCCTACGTGAGTGATTATTTAGATGACCCTATGGCCTCTAATTTTGGCTATCAATGTTATGTCGGTTATTGCATGGCCCTTGAAGCGGCCAATATACCATTGCGGCCTGAGTACCATTGTCAAAGCCGGCTCGATCGCCAACAAGCGCGTCAGAGTATTGTTGAACTTTTGAGTCTGCCCGAACCACCCACCGCTATTTTTGCTTTTAGCGATGAGTTAGCACTGAGTGTGCTGGACGCTGCATGTGAGTTGGATATCCCTATACCGAATTCTTTATCGGTTGTGGGTTATAACGATATAGAACTGGCAGACTTTGCCCAGCTCACGACGGTTCGACAGAACCTGTTTGAGGCGAGTGTGCAGGGCATAGAATTACTTCTTGACCTCATTGACGACCCCGATACCACACCAATCCAGTATCAGATACCTACTGAACTCATTGTGCGCCACTCGACAGCACCGCTGGCTTGTTAGCGTTGATTTTTCCCAAAGCTTGGCTCGACACCGAGTTATATGTTTACCGTTAGTACTTACGCAGTTGGGTATAGCGAACAAGGTGACAGTCACTTAGAAAAAAAAATAAATCGACCTGTTTGGGCTAAACAGACGTTCATTTTCGACAAAAAGTGACTGTCACCTTTTGACCCGCGTAACTCATATACCGTGTAAAACGTTTGCTCCTACCCGTGTTGTAGAAAAATCTCTACCTGTGAGTCCGACCGTCTCAACCGGGACAATGAGGCAATAAAATTGATGTTGAGAAGCGGAGCGAGCATACCTTTAACTACGCTCAGGAGCTGTAGGAAAACGGGATCTCTGCCCCTCGCTTAATGACATTATTTTTAAAGGAGGTGTGTGTTCACGTAAAGATTGTTAACGACGTAGTTGACTCAAAATTTATCATCGATGTAAATCAATAATCCAAAGGAGGATAAGAAGTATGAAAAGCAAACATAGTTGGGGTTGGCTAAGTCTTGTACTTATGCTGACACTTTTGGTAGCTGCATGTGCGCCATCTGCTGAAGAGCCGGCCGCCGACGAAGGTAGCGAGGCGTCAGAGGATGCTGCTCCGGCGGAAGAGGGCGCAGCCGCTTCCGGAGATGAAGCCGTAGAACCAGTTACTATTACCCTATTTGGTGGTGCACCTGGGCCACGAGATTTGGCTTTAGGTGAGTTAATTGAAGAATTTGAAGCAGAAACCGGCCATACGGTTGAAGTGGTGGAAGCGCCTCAGTCGGCGTCCGATAATCTGGCCCAACAGTTACAATTCTTGGGCGCGGGATCGACTGATATCGATGTCTATCAAATCGACGTTATCTGGCCCGGTGTCATGGCCGAGCACGCCGCTGATTTGAACGAGTATATCCCCAAGTCGGTGACTGACACCTATTTTCAGGCCATTATTGAAAACAATACCGTCGATGGCAAGCTGGTAGGGCTGCCCTGGTTCACTGATGCCGGATTGCTCTACTACCGCTCTGACCTGCTAGAAAAGTACGGCTATGACGGCCCGCCCGAAACCTGGGATGAGCTGGAAGAGATGGCGACCACCATTCAAGAAGGTGAACGCGCTGAAGGTCTGAGTGATTTCTGGGGTTTTGTCTGGCAGGGCAACAACTACGAAGGCTTGACTTGTAATGCGCTAGAGTGGCAATATTCCCACAATGGCGGCAGTATCGTTGAACCTGATGGGACCATCTCGGCTAATAACCCCAACTGTGCGGCTGCTCTAAATCGGGCCGCCGGCTGGGTTGGAACCATCTCCCCGCCAGGGGTGACCACCTATCTGGAAGAGGACTCCCGTGGCGTGTGGCAAACCGGCAACGCAGCCTTTATGCGTAACTGGCCCTATGCTTACTCATTGGGTAATGCTGAGGATAGTGCTATTAAGGATTTGTTCGATACTACCGTACTACCGACCGGAGCCGAAAACCATGCGGCTACGCTGGGTGGTTGGCAGTTAATGGTCTCGGCCTACTCGGAACATCCTGATGTTGCGGCCCAATTCGTGCAACATCTCGCCGGACGCGAAGGACAGAAGGCCCGGGCTATTGCCAATAGTATGCTGCCCACCATCGGTCAGCTTTACCGCGATCCAGACATTTTAGAAACCGCTCCTTTCATGGAATCGTTGTTTGACGTCTTCAACAATGCCGTTGCCCGCCCATCCACTGTCACGGGTGAGCTGTACAACGAAGTGAGCGCGGCCTACTTCAACGCTGTTCACTCCGTTCTGACCGGAGAATCACCTGCCGAAGATGCACTGCTTGATCTGGAAGATGAACTGGTCGACATCACCGGCTTCGAGCCGGGTCCGCCCCCGGATGCCAATGTGGCAGCTTCAGGCGGCACCTTGACCGGTGATGGAGATCTTCCTGAAGAAGGAGCTGCTGTTGCCACCTCTGAATTCTTGACCCGTGATTATGAAGGGGCCAGCCTCAGTGTCTTTTTAGGCACAGTTGGCGACGAAGTGGGTTCTTATGGCGCTTTACTTGAGAACTTCACCGAACAAACCGGCATTGAAGTTGAAGTGGTAGCTGCTCCCCAGTCGGCGACCGATAACCTGGCCCAACAGTTGCAGTTTCTGGGGGCGGGTTCATCCGACTTGGATGTCTATCAAATCGACGTGATTTGGCCCGGTGTTTTGGCTGACCATGCGGCCGACTTGAAAGAGTATATTCCGCAAGAAGAAATCGACGGCCACTTCCCGGCCATCATCGAAAACAATACGGTAAATGGCAAGCTGGTGGGTCTACCCTGGTACACCGATGCCGGGTTGCTCTACTATCGCACCGACCTGCTGGAGAAGTATGGTTACGACGGACCGCCTCAGACATGGGACGATCTGGAAGAGATGGCCATGACCATCCAAGAAGGTGAACGCGCAGAAGGCGCGGATGACTTCTGGGGCTTTGTCTGGCAGGGCAACAACTACGAAGGCTTGACCTGTGATGCGCTAGAATGGCAGATGACCGAAGGTGGTGGACAGATCATCGAACCCGACGGCACGATTACGGTTAACAATCCGGCCTGTGCTGCAGCCTTTGAGCGGGCGGCCGGTTGGGTTGACACCATTTCCCCACCTGGCGTTACCACGTATCAGGAAGAGGATGCCCGCGGTGTATGGCAAACCGGCAACGCGGCCTTTATGCGTAACTGGCCCTATGCTTACGCCTTGGGTGAGGGTGAAGAAAGTGCTATTAAGGGGTTGTTTGAAGCAACGACTCTCCCCCAAGGTGCCGGAGAGCGGAGCGCGGCTACGTTGGGTGGCTGGCAGTTAATGGTTTCTGCATATTCTGAAAATCCGGAAGCTGCCGCCATGTTGGTAAGGTACCTGGCCGGCCCCGAAGGCCAGTCGTCACGAGCTATCACCAACAGCTATCTACCCACGATTGCCGGCCTCTACTCTGATGCCGCGGTTTTGGAGGCACAACCTTTTATGGGCCAACTGTTTGAGGTCTTTACCCAAGCGGTTGCACGACCTTCAACCGTATCCGGTGAACTATACAACGAGGTGAGTGCCGCTTACTTCAACGCTGTTCACTCGATCTTAACCGGCGAAGCCAGTGCTGAAGATGCGCTGCTTGACTTAGAAGATGAATTGGTCGATATCACCGGTTTTGAACCCGGTTCACTGGAATAATCGGCAATAGATAGTCCCTCATCACCCGTCGCCATTGTGCGCCCCCTCTCCCTCAAGGAGAGGGGGTTGGGGTGAGGGTGCAACAGATTTATTGTCGATTGGTTCTATCTCGTTTAGAACTATCTATCCTTAATTAATTGGAATGCTGTATAACAATAACTCTAGAAGGAGGTAAGTATATGGCTGTAAAAGAAGAAGCCATTCAAGTAGCACCCCCTGTCCCAAAGAAACGCAGCAAGTTTGCCAAACAGCAGGAGCGTTTGGCCTACATGCTCGTTGCCCCCACTCTTCTTCTTATCTTAGTAGTTGCCGCCTGGCCGCTCTATCAGGCCGTAGCCTTGAGTTTTACCGATGAACGATTAGGTCGACCGGGGCAAGGCGAATTTGTTGGATTAGAAAACTATAAGGCCCTGTTGTGGCAGGTTCGCGAGCGGAGTGACGGCTCGGTACGGATCGGTGACTCTGACTTCTACGAGGCTGTTACCAATACAGTACTATTAACGTTGGTCTCTGTTGCGTTAGAGTTGGTGTTGGGTTTAGGCATCGCTTTAGTCATTAACTCGAAGTTTAAGGGAAGGGGGTTGATGAGAACTGCGGTTCTCGTTCCATGGGCCATCCCGACGGTCGTCTCGGCCCAGATGTGGAGCTGGATGTATAACGACGTTTTTGGGGTCTTCAACGATATGCTCCAACGGGTTGGAATTATTTCTGATAACATAGCCTGGCTAGCCAACCCGACCACCGCTCTTATGGCAGTAACGCTGATGGAAGTGTGGAAAACGACACCCTTTATGGCCCTGTTAATTTTAGCCGGCTTGCAGGTTATTCCCGGCGATGTTTACGAAGCGGCTGATATTGATGGAGCGAGTAAAATACAACAATTCCTTGCAATTACCCTACCCTTGCTACGACCGGCCATTCTAGTCGCCCTTATCTTCCGAACAATGGATGCCCTGCGAATATTCGATGCTATCAAGGTTATGACCAATGGCGGTAGCGGAACGGAGGTGATGTCAACGTATGCCCACCGTAATCTGTTCGATTTCCAGAAGTTAGGGTACGGTAACGCTGTGTCTGTTGTCATCTTTCTCATCATCGCAGTTTTCGTGGTCATCTACTTAACCAGTTTTAGAGTATCGGAGGATTGATTATGTCGAAAGAAATGAAGAAAAATCTGCAAAATGTTGCGTTCTATCTTGTGATTGCCGTCATCATATTCTACCTGTTGTTTCCCTTCTATTGGGCAGTTGTCTCCTCGCTTAAAACGCAGGCCCAACTGTTTGATATTACATATCTTCCGACAGAACTGTATCTCGACGCCTATCGGGTCGTTTTCCAAAATGATAACTTTATTTTGGGCCTCCGAAATTCAATCATCGTCTCTTTTAGCGTAACAATTGTTTCTCTTATCATTGGCTCTTTTGCAGCCTATGCCCTGGGACGTCTGCCCTTTCGGGGTAAAAATACGATTTTGTATTTAGTGTTGGTTATGACGATGTTCCCGTTAATTGCCGTAGTAGGCTCTCTCTTTACCTTTATCCGAAATCCTTGTATCGTTGTCGGCGCGAATTGCCCAGCTTTGTCTCTGTTCAACACCCGCACGGCCCTGGTTATTACCTATCTTGTTTTTGCCTTGCCCTTTACCACCTATGTTTTGACCAATTTCTTCAGATCCCTGCCGGCCGAGTTAGAGCAAGCGGCCCTGGTTGATGGCGCAACGCCATTTCAAACGTTTTACAAAGTTCTGTTGCCCCTCACGATGCCCGCTTTGGTAACAACCGGGATGTTGACCTTTATTGCTGCATGGAACGAATTTCTCTTCGCTATGACCTTTACCCTTGACTTTCAGTCGCGGACCGTACAGCCGGCAATTGCCTTTTTCCAAGGTGCCTCTGAACGAGAAATTCCGTGGAACAACATTATGGCGGCCTCGGTTGTTGTCACCATTCCGCTTATTCTTCTCGTTTTGATCTTCCAGCGTAGAATCGTAGATGGTTTGACGGCAGGTGCAGTTAAAGGGTAGGTTTGTTTAAGAAGTAAACACTATTGATATAGCTGAGGCTACACGGAGGAGGATTATGAAGTTTTTGAAAGTTTTGGTCTGTTTTGCCGTCGTTTTATCTATCATGTTGTCCGCCTGTAGCCAGACTCCTGTAGAACAACCCGCCCCGTCTGTCGAAGAAGCAGGAGCCGTCACCATAAAAGTCCAGGGGCCGGGAAACGAAACACAGTATGAGCTTGATCAGAAGTTAGCGGCGGAGTTCACAGCAGAGACAGGAATCAATGTCGAGGTTGTGCGTGGCCCGGACTCAACAACGGACCGCTTGAATGAGTATCTGGTGCTGTTGGGAAATGAAGTCAGCGAATTCGATGTGTACCAAATCGACGTTATCTGGCCGGGCATTCTGGCCGACCATATGGTCAACCTGAACGAGGCGTTGAGCGAAGAAGCGGCAACGCACTTTCCGGCCATCATCGAGAACAACACGGTCGACGGACACCTGGTTGGGATGCCGTGGTACACGGATGCAGGGATGTTGTACTATCGAACCGACCTGCTGGAGAAGTATGGCTTTGACGGACCACCGGAGACGTGGGATGAG
>JAGRBZ010000164.1 GCA_020433805.1 Anaerolineae bacterium | reverse complement strand
CTTTCCAGTTCCTCTACTTCCAGTGGCTTGGGTACAACATACATATCGTTTTCGTCGATCTTTTTGGCTAGCGTGCGATATTGGTCGGCTTGAGGGTGAACCGGATCATATTCAATGACCGTTTTTCGGTTGATTTCCGCTCGTTGAACCATATTGTCGCGCGGTACAAAGTGGATCATCTGCGTGCCTAATTTCTTGGCGAAGGCGTCGATCATTTCTGATTCGTTGTCTACGTTACGACTGTTGCAGATGAGGCCGCCCAGGCGAACTTTACCGCCTTCTGCAAACTTCACAATACCTTTGCTGATGTTGTTGGCCGCGTACATGGCCATCATTTCGCCGGAAACGACAATGTAAATCTCTTCCGCTTTCCCTTGCCGAATGGGCATGGCAAAACCACCGCAGACAACGTCACCAAGAACATCGTAGAAAGCGTAGTCTAACTCGACATCCGGGTCGTAAGCGCCCAGTTGTTCCAGCATATTGATCGAGGTGATGATACCGCGACCGGCGCAGCCAACACCAGGTTCCGGGCCACCGGACTCAACACAGACCGTACCGGAAAACCCCATCTTGAGGATATCGTCTAATTCAACATCGTCACCCTCGTCGCGCAGCGTATCGAGTACAGTTTCCTGGTTAAGGCCGCCCAACAACAGCCGGGTTGAGTCAGCTTTGGGGTCACAACCGACCACCATAATCTTTTTGCCCAACTCCGCCAAGCCTGCCACTGTGTTTTGGGTTGTTGTCGATTTGCCGATACCACCTTTACCGTAAATAGCGATCTTTCTCATGACGTAACTCCTTTTAATAAATTAAAGTTAAGATTTTCACTGTTCGGCGGTGTGTGGTACAATACTAAAAAAGGCAAGCAGTCTTTTGCCGGAACGTAATGTTCGGCATACATCGAATGCTTTGTCGCTTTGGGGGATACCGGCCACCGCCAAGTAATCGGTATCTCCCTTTTTTATGGGTGTAAAAAGTTAGGGTAATGGGAACAAAAGCTGTTTATGGAGGTTTGTCTCGGTGTTTCATAGCGTTTCTCTCTCTAACTCTACAGGTACTACATTGATATAATTGAATATGAACTTATGATAGGTGGTGGTTAGAAAAATCCTCATCTGTACAACAAAAGCAGTGAGAGGGTTCTTTCTGGCTAATACTTCCACAATATCATAAGGAGTAACGTAAAGGTTATTCACTCAATGCATCAATGCACCAATGTTTGGGTTGCGAAGCCCTGAATAAACCATCTCATTTCTCCCCTTGACTGTAGTTAAGAATAGTCGTTTGGAAAGAACCCTCTCTATCCTCATATTTTAGAATGAGGTTACCTTCAAAAAAAAAGTCCCAAACATCAGTGGCTTAATGTGCTGGCATAACCGGCATCCGTTTTACGATCTTCCTCGAGTCGGTTTCTCTCAAGAACCGACCTGACAAAGATAAAGATGCTCGGCCAAGATGCACACTCTTGCCCATCATGTTTGGGAGCTTCGCGGCCCCCTCTGATATGTTTGGTTCGTGGTCTATCGTGATAAAAATCCCGGCATCATTCTATCACGACGTTTTTGCTTTTGAGCTTGATGTGAAGAGCTGACAGATTTTCGACAATTCAATCTTGTTGACGATGACATTTCGTTTGAAAGTCATTGTTGTCGCGAAAGTTTGGAAAAAACCTGTCAGTCAGCTCTACGAGCATTGTGCCACGAGATAAACCTATCAGAGATAATAAAGTTTTATATTGTACGATACTAACAACTTAACTGATGTAACAAAAAAGCCCCCAGCGCAAAACGTTTCGGTTTTTTGCTAAGGGCTTCGCAACAGTTAATGTTTTATTTGATAGGTAATTTAGCACACTTTAAGGGGTTTGTCAATATAAGTAGCAACCCGTTGGGCATAAACCCGATTTTTGACCAGGTAGCACCTGGTCAATTATCTAGGTTAAAAGGGCAAAAATAGGATGTTTTTTGTGAATTAACCCTGGTTATCAGGTGGTTTTTGCCGAAATGTGACTTTAGAGGGCTTACACGATGTCGATCAATCGATACAGAATATTTAGCCTGTCGATTCTAGCGTTTTCGGCAGGCGAAATATATTTCGGCCCTTGATTCCAGCGTTTTTAAGAGCCGAAATATTGGGTTATAGCAGGTTAGAAACCAGGCTCGTTGAATATTTTAGCGAGTCAGGAGGATAGGGGTTACATCCGCTCCGGCGCACTCATGCCCATCAGTCGCAGCGTATTGGCCAGCGTAATCTTTGCCGCATTGACCAGCTTCAACCGGGCAGCGGTGATAGCCGGATCTTCGGGCGTCACAACGCGGCAGTCGCGGTAGAAGGCATGGAAAGCGGAGGCCAAATCCTGGGCATAGTAAGTGAGTTGGTGCGGTCCAAGCGTCTCGACCACATCGGCTACGGTTTCGCGCAGGCGCAGCATCTGGCGGATTAAGTCCAGTTCGGAGGGATGGGTCAGCAGCGCAACGTCGCCGCCGTCCATCGTGGCCCCTTCTTCTTCGGCTTTGCGGAAAATGCTGGCGATACGGGCGTGGCCGTACTGCACGTAGAAGACCGGGTTCTCGTTACTTTGTTTGGTCGCCAGGGTCAGATCCAATTCCATCTGGCTATCGGCGGAACGGGTCAACAGCATAAAGCGGAAGGCGTCGGCTCCAATTTCCTCAACAACTTCGCGAGCGGTGATAAAGTCGCCGGTTCGCTTACTTTGCCGCACCGGGACGCCATCGCGGGTGATGGTGACTAGTTGATAGAGAATAATCTCGATTTTGTCCGGGTCTTCGCCCAGCACTTCGGTGACTTTTTTGACGCGCTTGACGTGACCGTGATGATCGGCCCCCCACACATAGATAGCCCAATCGAAGCCGCGTATGTTGAGCTTGTTATAAACATAGGCGATGTCCGACGCAAAGTAGGTTGGTCGTCCATCGGAGCGAACGATAACGTTTTCTTTGTCGTTTTCATCATCACTCTTAAGCCAGATGGCCCCATCGCGCTCAAGGATCATATTGCGCTGGCTTAGGAAATTAAAGACCTTGCCATATGTGCCGTCATCATACAAACTCTGCTCTGAAAACCAGCGGTCGAACTCCACGCCGATGAGGGCGGCATCTTCTTTGAGACTGGCGATGATGCCGTCCAGCGCGTAGCGGCGCATAAATGCCAACGCATCCGCTTCATCGACATGAAGGTATTGATCGCCCACGTCTGCGGCTAGCACCTGCCCCATTTCGACCAAATAGTACCCCTGGTATTCATCCGGGTTGGGAACGCCTTGCCCCAACGCTTGCGCGTAGCGTGCATAAAGTGCTTTGCCCATATTATCAACTTGGGTGCCAACGTCGTTGACGTAGTACTCGCGCTGAACGTCGTACCCGGCGGCAGCCAGCACATTGGCCAACGTATCGCCCAAAATCGCGTTACGTCCGGAGCCAACGGTCAACGGACCGGTGGGATTAGCGCTGATGTATTCAACCTGAACCTTTTTGTCGCTTAGTTCAATATGACCAAATTGGTCGCCCTCGGCCAGGATCGTTTCCACTTGTTGGGCCAGCCACGCTGTAGAGAGACGAACGTTAATAAAGCCGGGATGAGCCACCGTGATCTCGTCGATAAAATCAACCGCTTTGACACGCTTGATAATTTTTTCAGCAATTTGAACCGGAGCCATACGGGCATAGCGGGCTAGCCCTAAGGCAACCGGTGTGGCATAGTCACCGTGGCTCGGATCTTTAGGGCGCTCGATAACGATAGCAGGAATATCGAACGCGGGCAGTTCGCCCTTTTTCTGAGCTTTTTTGATGGCTTCTACCATGAGTTGGCTAATGTAATTCGGTAACAAAATTCTAACCTCTAGGTATGATTTATTGACGCACTTTGAGCGCGTATGTTATACTAAAAGCCCTCAAACGAAAAACCGTTACACCCCTTTACCAGCGTGAGAAAAAGAGGACATTTTACACCATACCATTACGGGGAACGAGGAGCGGCATGATTCGGCCTAATCACTTTTATTATGATTTACGCGAAGCGCTTGGTAGCCCCAAGTTACTCATTGGGCTGGTGGTTATCGGCGGGTTTTTTACCTTATATATCAGTTTTCAGTTTGTTTATCTGTTTGTCATTCTTTTTGCTATGGTTATTGGGTCACGTGGTCTTATTGGCCGCCGTTGTCCCAAATGCGACCGCGCTCTGGTCGAGAGTGGGGCTGAGCCGTCGAAAAAGGATGCCTTTACAATTTACATCAACTGGGTTTGCCCTCACGATGGCTACAGCGAGCAAGAGGCTACCAAAGGCGACTCCGGGTTGTTTGGCGTAAACTGAAAAATGGCTCTTTTGGAACTCAAGGGGGTGACAAGAGTGTAAAACGAAAAACGTAAAACGTATTTTCTTTTTACGCATCACGTTTCACGTTTATGGTGTCAACCCCCTGTAATCCTGTTGAGACCTATTTTCTTTTTGTAACTTTACGTTTTTACGAAACTTCGCCTCTGACGAAGCGTAGGGCTGTTGCGGCCAGTACCGCCGCACCAATCGGCAGTGCCTCTTCATCGATGTCAAACTCAGGATGATGAAACTGCTTTGGTGGACCATCGGGAGCTTTAGCGCCCAAAAACATCATAGCCCCCCGGCTCTCCTGCACCATAAAGGCAAAATCCTCGCCGCCCATTGACAACGGCCTATTTTCAACGTTATCGACACCAATCAAGCGGGCCGATGTATCTTTAAGCCAACCGGTCACACTGGGATCGTTATAAAGCGCCGGATAGCCGTAAAGTACCTCCATACTATAATCCCCTCCCAAGGTTCGGGCTATGGAAAGTGCCTGCTCAATCTCAGCGAGCAATTGCTGGCGAACTTCATCGGTGATGCTACGAACTGAGAAATCCATTTCAACCTCGCCGGGAATAACGTTCGCGGCTGTGCCGCCGGCCAAACGTCCAATCGTCACGACAGCCGGTTGGATAGGATCGACCCAGCGCGATACGATGCCGTGGATGGCGGTGAGTACGGGGGCTACCAAAAAGAGCGGATCACGAGACAGGTGCGGCATCGCCCCGTGACCACCGGCCCCGAAGATTTTGGCTACTACTCTGTCGCTGTTAGCCAAGGTATATCCTTCACCAATAGAGACTTTACCTCGATCAACTTTCCCGTCTACATGCAGGGCGATGACCGCATCTAAGCCGTCTATTGCCCCGTCCTCAATCATCCGGGTAGCGCCGCTTTTGTTTTCGTTATCTTTTTGCTCTTCTGAAGGTTGAAATAGTAATCGGATTTCGCCGTCGAACGGTTCGTCTTTAAGTAGCATAGCCGCGCCCATAAGTATTGCCGTGTGGGCATCGTGACCGCATGCGTGCATTTTGCCTGGCACTTGTGATTTATACTCGACCTCATTGGCTTCCAGGATGGGCAGGGCATCCATATCGGCCCGAACGCCGATGGTTGGCCCGTTGCCGTTGCCCAACCGGGCCACCAGCCCGGTTTTGCCGATGCCGCTTTGAAATTCAATGCCTAAATCGGCCAATGTCTCGGCTACCAGCGCCCCGGTCTGTAACTCTTCAAAGCCCAATTCCGGGTGTTTATGAATAGTACGGCGCAGATGAATAAGCCGCTCCTTAAGGGATTGTGCTTTTTCTAACATCTTTGTTGTTCCTTTCCTTATGTGATAAAAAAAGCCAGGTAGAAACCTGGCTCAAGAAGTCTATCCGGGTTTTGTTCTATGTAAGATTTTGCACAGCGCGAATGAGACGCTCTACATCAAACGGTTTGGTGATATAATCATCAACCGGGGGCAAACCTTCAACAATTATACGATTATTCTGAGGAACTTTAGCGGTGACTACAATTACAGGAATGTCGCTTAATTCAGCATCTTTTTTGATTTGGCGATAGACATCCCAGCCATTCATATCGGGCATCATCAAATCAAGTAGCAAGAGATCCGGCTTGTTTTGCCGCATTATTTCCAGTCCTTCTCGCCCTGATATGGCTCCAACAACATTGTGACCGGATAATTTAAGTGCCTCACGCACCAAATTAAATACGGGGCGTTCATCTTCGATGTAGAGGATGTAGGATTCGGTTGGCATAGTTAGGATGTCCTGATAATGTGAAAAATGTTACGTAGTTCTATTTTAACCTCTCCAATTAGGACTGTCAATAGAGTATCATCATTCCATCATTCTACAAATAACACTCAGGCTTCAGATTCGTAAAAAATAGCCGCCGAGGCTGCCAAAGCCGCCGTTTCCGCACGCAAAATTCGTGGTCCTAACGATACAATTTTTGCGTTTTGCGCACGCGCAAGCTGTACTTCCTCAGCCGAAAAGCCGCCTTCCGGACCGATAAATAACGCCAGGTGTGAACCATCGAGATTAGACAGCGTTTGCTTGAGCGTGGTATTTGTAGCTTCTTCCCAGGGAAAAAGAAGGTGTTTAGCCGATTGTGCGTGCGTTAAAGCCTCTCTTAGCGAACAGGCGGGGGAGAGAGTGGGTAATTTGCCACGGCCACTTTGTTCAGCGGCTTCCTGAATAATTTGCTGCCAGCGAGCCATCTTTTTTGCCACTGCTCCGGCATCCCGCACGATAGATCGTTGGCAGATGGTGGGTGCGAAACAGGATATGCCTAACTCCGTGCCTTTTTGGAGTACCCATTCAAATTTCGAGCCTTTAAGCGTTCCTTGGTACAGCGTAAGATGCAGCGCCGGTTCGGCGGTATTGACTTGCTCGGCGATAATGTGGCCCTGCACACTATTTTTATCGACCTGGGTCAGTTCAACCTGACGTTCGAGGCCGGAGTTGTCGAGCACTATGATTCTATCACCCGGCTGCATACGCAGCACTGTTTTAATCTGGCGAGCGGTGTCGCCGATGATGTGGATAGTTGGAGGGGTTATACAGTTAGGGTTGATGAAAAATCGGTGGGTCACAGTTTCTACATGAGAGCGCTTATCGATTTAGCCTCTGGGCAGCGGTTGTAATTTCGATTGATATTATGAGGATGGTGAGAGTGTTGTCAAATTAGCTTAAAATGGCTCAATGTTTGGCCTTGTGGTAAGATAAACATTCACATTGTAAACTGTCGATTAGGTGGAGAAACCGTTGAAGATTTGTGTCATTGTTCCAACCTATAATGAAAGAGAAAATATTACAGATTTAGTGCAACAAATTCTCGCGTTGCCCATCGATGCGCATGTAATTGTGGTCGATGACAATTCGCCGGACGGCACCGGTGAAGTGGTCGACGGGTTAGCTGAGAGTCATAATCGGGTTGGAGTTATTCATCGCTCTGGAAAGTTGGGCTTGGGTACAGCTTACCTGGCCGGTTTCAAAAAAGGATTGTCCGAAGGGGCCGACCGCCTCATTACTATGGATGCTGATTTCTCACACAATCCTTCTTATATACCGCAGTTGGTTGATTTGGCTAACTACTATCATATTACGATTGGTTCTCGGTATGTGCCGCAGGGAGGCGTGGTCAACTGGGGTGTTCAGCGGCGATTTTTGAGTTGGGGGGCAAATGCTTTTGCGCGCACCATCTTGGGGTTGAAAGCCAACGATTGTACGGCCGGTTTTCGCTGCTATCATCGGGAAGTGCTGTTGAGTATCGAGCTTGATCAAATTTTTTCAAACGGCTACTCGTTTTTAGTCGAAATGATCTTTAAATGCCAGCGAGCGGGCTTTACAGTCGGTGAGATACCCATTATTTTTGCCAATCGTGAGCGGGGCAAATCAAAAATCTCGCACCGTGAGATTTATAAAGCGATGTATACCGTGATGCGATTGGCGTTTAGTCGCCTCAAGCGTCGTCCCCATGTACAGGTCTCATCATTGCCGGATGCTCCAAGTCAATCGGATGATCCTAACCAGTTTGTTATTTCTCAACTTTAACCAAAAGTACTTTGGACAAAATAAAGTGACTATTGTCTCTCAATAATTGAGTGCTTTTGTCTCTATACATCTCCCTTTGGTTACATTACAATAGTATCAGGATTAGGCATTGGTACATTGTGAATTTCCTTTCGAAAAAGGCACCCGTAGCGAGTGCCTTTTTTCTTGCTTATCTGCGAAAAATTTTTACCATTATTATGTGTATTTATGTGGAAATCCCCACCAGGACAGCCCATGAACTCAAAAAAAACAGCCTTTTCAAAAATTTATCACATTATTCTGTTTTGTTTGTTTAATCTTATCGCTATCCCGCTTGTCTTTTTTATTATAGAAGGCGTAGCCAGTACGTTTCTGTTTTTTCAGGAGGTATTACAGACCCAACCCATAGCAGAAGCTAATCACACCCAATACGATGCCCAGTTAGGTTGGGTCAATCTACCGCAGGTTGATCTTCCAAACCAATATGGTCCAGGTATTGATGTGACTACCAATAGTCAGCGGTTTCGAAATCAAAGCGATTTTTCCCGCTTGGTTCCAGCCGATAAAATTCGGCTCATCTGTTCGGGTGACTCTTTTACCTTTGGTTACGGGGTTGATAATGCGCATACCTGGTGCCACTTGCTGATGGCTCAAGATAGCCGACTTCAAACGGTAAATATGGGGCAAGGCGGCTATGGGGTCGACCAGGCATATTTGTGGTACAAACGTGATGGCACAAAGTTGGAACACGATATTCATCTGTTCGCCTTTATTACGAACGACTTCCAACGTATGCAGATGAGTGAATTTGTCGGTTATGGTAAACCACTTTTGAATGTGATTGACGATAAGTTAGAGGTTACAAATGTTCCGGTACCACAAACCTCTTCAGCATACCTATGGCTAGTTCAAAATAGAGAGGCTGTTATCGATCTGAAATCGATACAACTGTTTAGTGGTATCCGCCCTCATGAGGATAAGCTTGCCCAGCCTAATTCTGCTCAGATTGATAATAAGGAAGATGCCGCGCTGGTGGCTGTAAAGATATTTCAAGATTTACAACATCTCAATCAGTCTAAAGACAGTGTTTTAGTCTTGGTTTATCTGCCGACTTTGACGGATTATTATCAAGACACAGCGGATACAAAACTGTGGCGCGAGCGTGTTCAAGCTATAGCTGAAGAACTGGATATTGTCGTCATCGACCTGGTGAACGATTTTCGAGAACTGCCGGGATATCAGGTTCAGAATTATTTTATCACTCCGGAAGCAGCCGTGCGACCTGAAGCTGCCGGCCATTATAGCGCAGCAGGCAATGCCTATGTAGCTGAAAAATTGTATGAAGCGCTCTCGTCTTTGCCGGAAACATCGGATAAACTTAAAGATAAAGAAAATCATACAGTGACAAACCATTTCCATGAATCCTCTAACTGATCGTTCGCATGTTCGTGTAAAAACTGCCGATTTTTCATTAGTTTTCATTCTCTTTCTGACCAGTCGGCTGATGATGCTGTTGGCCCTTCCCGTTGAAAGTCTGATTGCTTACGGCGACTACCTACATTACTTTAACGTTGCTAGTTTGAGTCAACCCAACGGCTGTACTGCCGCTATCGGCACTGGCGCTCCATGCTTCCCTTATATTGATTACTGGTATGAATTCCCCCCCATTTTTGCCTATATGAATATTGGTATTTTTTATTTGGCGGGTTTGCAGCTTAAAAACTACGTAATTCTGCTGGGCTTTGTACTCCTCATTGTCGAATGTGGTAATCTGTTTTTGCTCTATCGGTTGGCCGATATTCTTTATGGGCCGGTCAAAGCTATCACCCTTGCCTGGATCTATACCGCTCTTTTTGTGCCGATTTTTTTCTGGCTGGGCAATTTCGATGCGATGACGACCTTTTTTATTTTGCTGGCTCTCTACGCGCTCATCCAGAGTAGATCGAAACTATTAGCGCTGGCTTTGGGTTTGGGAGCGATGGTCAAGTTTTTGCCGATTATCTTGCTGGCGACAGTCTGGCGGATGAGAGGAATGAAGACAATGCTGGGCTATGCGGCTGCGACCGCACTCATCAGCCTGGTTATTTTTGGCCCTTTTGCGCTCATCAATTCAGAGCAAACGCTGGCATCACTACGAGCACAAGCTGGTAAATCCTCATACCAGACCGTTTGGGCTATCATCGATGGCAATAATACCACCGGTAATTTCGGCCCGCTGATCGATCATTTTGATCCTACCAAAGCGGGCCAACCGGTTAATAACCCCGCCCGTATTCCTACCTGGCTAACGATTATCCCATTTGGATTACTGGGACTTTTTATTTTTACACGCCCCCAGACCCTTTCTGACCATAACTTGGACGCGGTTATTTTTACGACATTAACCTTTGTCATCTTCTTTCTCTGGTCGCAGGGATGGAGTCCCCAGTGGCAGACCTTTCTCATTCCACTGCTGCTGCTGAGTTTTAATGAAAAGCGAGCGGTTTTATTTATTATCGTGTTGGGATTTATTAATTTTTTAGAATGGCCGGTGATTTTATCACGAGAGTTAACGTCACTATTACCAATTACTATCCTGGCTCGCACCTTGGTGCTTATTTTGCTGGCTGTCGAACTCTATCAAAAACTGGTCCCCTCAAAAGCTGTCTCACCTTGACGAATCTCTAAACCCTTGATATCGTTTCATTATATAATAGCATTTTATTTGATTTGAGTTCTGTAAATTGTAAGCTTACAGTATGGTAAAAAACTCTTTCTTATTATTGGGTGAATTCTATTGATAGTTTTTATCTTACGCATTCCGGCTTTGATACGCTTTGAAGCTTTCTATGAATACACTTTCCGCTAAACCCTCTAAGCCTAGCCAATCGTTTGATCTGGCCTCGACCAACAATCTTTTGGTTGTTATTTTATTTATCGCTATCTTTACAATGGCGGTTCGAGTGCCGGCAGATACGGATACCTGGTGGCATCTCAGTTCCGGTCAGTATATTGTTGACAATTTAACAATTCCGACCACCGATCCCTTTTCACACACCAAATTTGGCGAGACCTGGATCGATCACGGTTGGTTGGCCCAAATATTCTGGTATGGCTTGTACGCGGCGGGGGGCTGGGCGTTGGTATCACTAGCCTTGGCGTCTTTGGTGACAGCATCCTTTTGGTTTATATGGAAGCAGATCGAAGCCAACGTTTTTATCGCCGCATTATCTATGGTGCTTGGAGCCATTGTTTCATCGATTGTCTGGGCTGCGCGCCCTCAGATGGTTACTTTTTTACTTGTGGCAATAACATCATATTTGCTAGATCGTTACAAGCGGCACGATGGACGTCTACTACCGTGGCTGCCGCTGATTATGATTTTGTGGGTCAACGTTCACGGCGGCTACGCCATCGGCTTTATGTTGATGGTCGCCTATGTATTGGGTGAGGTTGTTAACGTTGTGACCGGTCACCGAGAAGATCCGGTTATTAGTTGGAGCCGGCTGAAGCATCTGTTGCTCGTAATGGCCGTCTGTCTGGCGGTGGTCGTCATCAATCCGCATACCTGGCGAATGTGGGTCTATCCGTTTCAGACGGTTGGCATTGGCGCACTGCGCGATTTTATTCAAGAATGGCAAAGCCCCAATTTTCATCTGCCTTATGTGCAGCCGTTTGCTGTAATGTTATTACTCATTATGGCTGCGATGGGCCGTTCTGGTCGGCAGACCGATTGGACAGATCTGGCGTTGGTAGCGATGTGGACGCTGTGGGCGCTGTTCGCCGGGCGTAACATTGCTATCTTTGGGCTGGTGACCACGCCGGTCCTGGCCCGCTACGCCGATGTCGCCTGGACCCGTCAATGGAACACCTGGGGCTATGAACGTGTTCCGTTTGCTACTACTACCGTACCCATCAAGTCCGGCCGACAACCAAAATTGGTGCTCAACTCGGTTTTATTAGGAGTCATCGTCATCGCAGCTTTGATCAAAATTGCTGTGCCGCTCACACCGAACGCTAATCTTAAGGCCGAAAAAGACTCTCTACCCTATGAGGCTATTAATTTCATTCGTGATGAGCAACCACCGGCACCCATTTTCAACAGTTACAACTGGGGCGGCTATTTCATCTTCAAACTCTGGCCCGATTACCAGGCTTATATCGACGGTCGAACTGACCTGTATGACGATGCGTTTATTCGACGCTATCTCGACGTGATAACCGTGGGTGATGATTGGCAGAAGACGCTCGATGAGGATGGGATCAATACTATTCTTATTGAACACAATGGTACTCTGGATAAATTTTTACGTATAGAGCCGGGTTGGGCTGAGATTTACCGTGACGATATGGCGGTTGTGTTTACTCGACGCGCGTCTCAACCTTAAAAACTTCTGTATTTTGTACAGTGTTTAAATATCCAACGAAGCTGCGCCTCAAACCGACAAGAGAACTAGGACGCAGATACACGCAGATGAACACTGATTTTTTTTGTTTTATCTGCGAAAATCAGCGTTAATCTGCGTCCAAAATTTTGTCTCATCTGTAAAGAATTTTGGGGGTCAAGGAATTCAAACGAATGAGCCGTTACTTTTGCTGTAAAATAGAGTTATGTCTAATACTACAACGAGACTTCGGTCTGAGAAACCAGGGTTTTAACTTCAGAACTGAAAATATGGGCTTGCGTGAGCCGTTTTTGGCGCAAAATTGATCGAATTCACCGAAAACCCTGGTTTCTTTCCCAGGCTTATGTCAAAATCTCGTCGTAGTACTAAGAACTGTTAGAAATCTTGAAATAGTGATCAAAACTCTATGAGCAAATTACACAATGAACGGCTTCCCATTGTTATCCAACCGTCTGAATGGATTTGGGTAAGTTTTTGGATTTTACTTATTGTCACCTTAACAACTGTATCCTATTTTTATGGGGCCTCGATTTCCACCCCTGACTATCAATTTGGCGGATTTGTTATCGGCATCGAAGATGGAAATTCTTATCTAGCCAAAATGCAGGAAGGAAGAGCCGGTTACTGGCGCTTTTATCTATCTTACACCCCGGAAGCGCACCAGTCTGAAATTTTTTTCTTGTACTATCTTGGGCTTGGCCATCTTTCACGGCTCTTTCAGCTCGAACCGATTGTCTTGTTGAGCCTAAGCCGCTTGGTAACGATCCCATTTTGCTTGGTTACCTTTTATATTTTTACCGCCGGCTTTACACGTCAGGTTTTGGTCCGGCGAGTGGCTCTACTCTTATTTGGCTTGACTGCCGGGTTCGGTGGATTGTGGTTGTTGCTAGGATTTCCGGCAGAACTAGGATCTATGCCGGTCGATTTATGGGTGCCTGATGCATCCTTTTTCTTATCAGCCTTAACGTTTCCTCACTTACCCTTAGCCCAAGGCTTGCTATTGTGGGTGGTTATCGGCGGATTAAAGTTTTTACAGGATGGTCATTGGGGGTGGTGGGGGATTGCCGCCGGAGCCGGGTTGTTGATGAGCCTTATCCACCCCCACAAGCTGGTGGTGCTAAGCGCCATCTTTGGGGCATTTATAGTCTGGCAAGCGTATCAAGAACCGTCGCGCTTATGGCAACAAGCGGTACGATGGACTTTCATTGTCCTGCCGTCAGTGCCTTATCTGATCTATGTTGTTTGGGTTTTTGAGACAAACTTTGCTTTTAAGGCCTGGCGCGATCAAAGTCTGACATATTCTCCAGCCCCAATCCATTATATTCTAGGTTTTGGCTTAACGTTACCGCTGGCAATACTAGGCTTATGGCAATGCTATCGTCGACAGACACCAGGCTTTTCGTTTTTGATGATTTGGGTCCTTATTGTTCCGCTGCTCGTTTACTTTCCTATTCCTTTGCAGCGGCGCTTTCTCGATGGTTATCAGGTTCCTTTAGCTACTCTGGCTGCATTTGGTCTGGTATGGGGTGTCGAAAAGTTTAGACGGAATTGGCAACGTATGGGGGTTATTTCATTTACTATCATCACGATGAGTTTCACCAATATAGCTTTGCTTGCCGGCTCTATGGCCACGATTAGTGGCCGACAGACACCTATTTTTCATTCGAGGGATCAATTGGATGCCTTTCAATGGTTAGCAACACAAGCACAAGGGGCAGTTGTCTTAAGCACCTATGAAACCGGTAATCTACTGCCGGCGTACGCATCGGTTCGAGTTTTTGTTGGCCACGGCCCGGAAACGGTTCATTCGGATGAAAAGCGGCAGTTGGCATCCGAATTTTTTAGCGAGCGTATGAGTGATCCCCAACGAGAAGATTTACTGGTTACCTATCAGGTTCGCTATCTCTATTATGGCCCAAACGAGCGTGAACTTGGCGACTTTTCACCGGATGATGCGTCATATCTCGATCAGGTGTTTATCAATGAACGGGTACAAGTGTACACGGTTGTCGGCTCACAATAGTTCGAACTTGATGATGAAGCCTTTCAACCCTAGGAAAAGCGTTTGTTGCAGCGTGTACTCTCGTGATTTTGCTATGAGACTGTTGTCTATACATTGATGTGTTAAACTGACTTTAGTACTCTATTAACCAGCTTTGTTTTACGTTATACTAACACTTAAAATGCGGTTACGCTGACCTATTATTTAACATCCAACACTACTATTTAGAGAAAGTCTATATATCATGCCTCTATCCTTATCGATTATCATTCCTGTTTACAACGAAGCAGCAACCTTGGATGAAATAATTTCCCGAGTTCGGGCAACGAAGTTAGCCGATGAAATTATCGTAGTTGACGACGGTTCCTCTGATGGCTCACTTGAGATTTTGAAGTCACTGGAAAACAGCGATCATCCTCAACTTACGATTATGAAGCATGAACGAAATCAAGGTAAGGGGGCTGCGATGCGGACGGGGTTAACGGCTGTGACCGGCGACCTGGTACTTGTTCAGGATGCTGATTTAGAATACGATCCGGCCGATTACCCTGCATTACTGACTCCTTTTGAGACCGATCCCTCGATTCAAGTCGTATATGGATCTCGAAATTTGAGATCTAACCCCCGTTCAACATTTGCTTTTTATTGGGGTGGGCGAATGTTAAGTTGGGTAGCCAACTGGCTCTATGGAGCTAATATCACTGACGAAGCAACCGGGTACAAAATTATTGCCACCGAACTTTTACGCGATCTTGACTTGCAAACGAATGGATTTGAGTTTTGTCCGGAGTTAACCGCCAAACTGCTTAAACGAGGCGTAAAAATTATAGAAGTGCCAATTTCATACCGGCCCCGTTCATGGGAGGACGGTAAAAAAATTAATTGGTTCGATGGCGTCATTGCCATTTGGACGCTTGTTAAATATCGTTTCTTGATCAAAGATATAAAAAAAGAGACCTCGACCCCGCAAGCTTCTGTTTCGCATGCGGATATGTCATAAAAATAGCGATGTCAAATCGAATAATGTCTCAACCTATCAAGCAATCTAAAAGTTATCCATTAGGGGTTTGGTTAATTTTAGCGGGTTTGGTGATCGTGCTTGTTGCCTTAGAGTCGGCGGCACTTTATACCGTTTTTACCAGTAAATTCCCGGGTGCCAACGACTTCTTTGTCCGCTGGCTGGGCGGCCGCGAATACCTGCTGCATGGTACCAATCCCTATGATCAATCGGTGGCTGAACAGGCTCAGCAAGCCATGTTTGGCCGGCTGACTACCCCCGAAGATAAAGATGAAGCTTATTTTGCCTACCCGCTCTATACGCTCTATTTTTTCTGGCCGTTGAGTTTACTGCCGTACGCTTGGGCGCAGGCTATCTGGATGACCTTACTTCAATTCATGCTACTGGGGCTAACCATTCTCTCGATCCGGTTGGCGGGCTGGTCGCCGCCGAAATGGCTGTTTTGGGTGACCGTTTTTTGGGGTATCTTTTTTTACAACGGAGCACGGATAATTATTTTAGGTCAGTTTTCCGTTTTGGTGGGCCTGGCATTGCTATTGAGTTTATGGGCTATAGAAGCACGACGTGATATTTTGGCCGGAGTTTTTCTGTCCATAACCACGATCAAGCCGCAAATGGTGGTTTTTGTCATTATTTTTCTTTTGGTCTGGGCTTTGTTTCAGTCTCGATGGCGAATCATCGTAAGTTTTGGTATCAGTATGGTGACCTTGCTTTTAAGCAGTATGCTGTTGATTCCAACCTGGCCTGTTGATTTCATCCGAAACGCCATTGCCTATAGCGATTATGTAGCTTTTGGCACACCGCTGGAAAATTTACTCCATTTTGTACTGCCTGCCTCTCTGGCCGCCCCCTTGACCGTGCTTCTATCCCTACTCTTTTTTCTCATGCTCCTACCCGGCTGGTGGTTAGCCTTTAAGGGACGACCTGGAGCCTATACCTGGGCGATTATGACCACGCTCATCGTCGGCAGCCTTGTCGCCTTTCGTTCAGCAACGACCAATCAGGTTATTCTCTATTTGCCCCTGTTCTTCTTTTTCCAGCGTTTGACCGGTCTACAAGCGGGTTTGAAAGCTGCTCTCATTGAAATGGGCCTACTTATAGTGATGTGGGGAACCTTCGTCCTAACCTTGGCCGGCGATTGGGAGCATATTATGATGCATGGTCTGCTACCGGCGATGATGTTGATTTTGTATGCTGTTGATTGGCGTTCCCTCTGGCAGTCGGCCAAGACATATGAACATCACCACCTGCGTCTTCATCCCGGACAAGTACCATGAATAAGTCGATGACCCGCTGGCTGATGGTTGGTCTGTTAGTGTTATGGCTCTTTTTTGTGTTGGGTAGCTTTTTTGCTGTCCAAAAACCGTTTGCTGCCGAGAATGTAACAGCCGTAAGTAGCGTTCTACTTGATCTGTTGGTCGTAATATGGCTGTGCGCGATCAGTTTAGGTTTAGGCGCATGGCTTCTCAATTGGTTAATCGGAGATAGCTTCGGCTTTGGCGAGACAGTTGTATTCGGTATAGGCTTGGGCTTTGGATTACTTGGATTACTTATATTTGGGTTAGGATTGGTGGGGTTGTTTAACCCTCTCGTCGCTTACGTGGTAACCGGTGGTTTGAGTGTGGCTGCTGCGCCTCAACTTTGGCGACTTTTCCGCCAGAGCCGATCCTGGCAATTCACAAATCCTCCCCATCGTTTGATTGTTTTATACCTCATACTCACTGGCCTGCTGGCGCTTTCAGTTG
>JAGRBZ010000163.1 GCA_020433805.1 Anaerolineae bacterium | reverse complement strand
CTCTTGCAGGTGCTGCTCGACCTCGTTTAGACGACCGGCGGCCATAAATGTTCGGGCCAGCGATCGCTGTAGCCGTATTCGGTCAACCGGCTTTGGCTGCCACGTGGCGGTTGAAGGCAGGGCCAACGCCTGCTCGTAGTGGGCTACGGCCCGGGATGTATCGGCTAAGACCTTGCCCAAGTTACCGGCTTTTTCCAAAATAGGCCAGCGCCGGGCCGGATCATCAAGCCCCAGCTCATCCATCAAAAGTAAGGCCCGCTCCAGATAGTTGTGTCCGATTTCCAACGCAAACAGCGCTATGGCCTTATCGGCGGCTTCTAAGAAATAAGGCAGTGCCCGGTCGCGCTGATCGCTGAGATCATAATGAAAGGCCAAAGCCTCAACGTGGGGCGTAATGCCCTCAGGTCGATGGGTATATGTGGCTTCAATGGCTTCGGCAGTACGGGTGTGCAGCCAGGCTCGCCGCCGCCGACTGAGATTATCGTACAGCGACCGGCGAATGAGAGAGTGCTGGAAACGGTAGCCGGTTTCGGTCTCTTCCAGCAAGTGAGCCGCCAGGGCCGCATCGAGCGCATCAAACAGATCACCGTCCGGCAGATCGGCGATGGGGCGCAAGACGTTGAAGCGAAACTCGCGGCCAACCACGGCTGCTGCGGTTAAGGCGGTCTCAACAGGGGCACCCAGGCGCTGCACCCGCTCCCGCAGCAGATCGCGCAGTTCCGAAGGAACCTGCAATTTACTGCCCGATGGTAAGCGCCAGCGCCCATCCTCTTCAACCAGACGCCCTTCTCGCTGCATGGCTTGGGTAATCTGCTGAACGTAGAAGGGGTTGCCTTCGGCGATGCCGCAGATGGCGTCGACCAGGGCCGCATCGGCTTTGCCCCCTAAGCTGTGCTCAATGATTTTGGCAGCGGCTTCGGCTGACAGCGACTGCAACGGCACGACCTGGCTTAACTGCTCGCGGTAAAGCGCGTTGAGCAAGCTACCAAAGGGCGAGACGCCGTTGGCTGAAATATCCGTACGGTAGGTCGCCATCAGGATAATCGGGGCCGAGTGGGTCTGCCGGGCCAGGTAATGAAACATGCTCAGGCTGGCTTCATCGGCGGCGTGGAGATCATCAACCAACAGAACCACCGGCCGGTTGTCGGCCAACCGGCTCAAAAAGACGTTTGTGGCCTTGAACAACGCCGAATTTTCCTGCTGCGGATCGGTCAAGCCCATCGGCTGATAGTGGGTGATGGGGTTGTGGCCGGCAGGAAGCTGCTCCTCGCTCAGGTAGCGATCAATCGCCTCAATAAACGGATGGTAGGCCAAATGGCCCTCCTGCTCGTACGCTGCGCCAACCATCGTAATGCCGCCGGCTTCGGCCACGGCCCGCAAGGCTTCGTAAGCCAGCCGGGTTTTGCCCACACCGGAAACGCCACCTAACAACAATGTACGACCTTCGCCCGACCAACTGGCCATAATCGTTTTGCGAATGGCGTCCAGTTCAGCTTGACGACCCACCAGTGGCGCACCGCGCTCTACCTCGACGGCAATGGGAGCCGGGGGCAGCCCGGTGGGTTTCGAGGTTGCAGGGGCCGGGGGTTTAATCTCGTCGTTTAGAATTTGCTGATACAATTGCTGGGTCTCAGGCTGCGGCATCGCTTTCAATTCCAACGCCAAAGCCGCGACACAATCCTGATACTGGCGCAGAGCCTCGTGCCGTTGGCCGGCCAGGGCATACAGCCGCATCATCTCGCGCTGAAGGGACTCATCCGCCGGGGCGTTCATGAGAAGCGGCGTCAGCATTTCTATCGCGGTCTGATAGTGTCCCGCCTGGCGCTGCTGGGTAGCCAGCGCGACGACAGAGCTGTCACTGCGCGATGCAGTGGGTGCGCGTTTGGCCTCGACCAAATGGATCAAGGCCTCGATCAGTTCAGCCGCCGAACCGTAGCGTTCGTGAGGCTCTTTGGCCAGCGCTACTTTGAGCACATCGGGCAGGCCGGCCGGTGTGTCTTTGGGCCAGCTCGGCGGCAAACGCAGCGGCTCAAAGTGGGCCCGCATGACGGATGGCGGCGTATCGCCGGTAAACAGTTTTTGGCCGGTTATGATTTCAAAGAGAATACAGCCCAGCGCATAAATATCGGTCTGGGGGGTTGCCGGTTTGCCATCCCAAATTTCCGGCGCAATGTAAAAGGGCGTGCCGACAACCTCATTCGTGCGGCTCATACTGTTCGTCCCGGCCAGTTTCGCCAGCCCAAAGTCGCTTAACAGCGGGCCACGTTCGGGATCGATCAGGATATTGGCCGGCTTGATGTCGCGATGGAGAATCGAACGTTGATGGGCATAATCTAACCCTGCCGCGATGGAGGTCATGAGCGCCAGAGCGTCAGGCCAAGTAAAAAATCCCCGTTCGGTCAACTGACGGCCCAAATTGGGGCCATCGACCAAGCGCATCACAATGTAATGCTGCCCTTCGGACTGACCGACATCGTAGATAGGCACCACGTGGGGATGATCGAGATGGGCGATCAATTGGGCTTCGCGCCGGAACCGTTTAATCCACTCGGTATCGACCAGCAGATGGGGGCTTAATGCTTTCAAGGCCACCAGCCGATCAAGTTCCCGATCACGGGCCTGATAAACTGTGGCAAAGCCTCCGCGACCAATCTTCCTAAGAATTTCGTAGCGCCCCAGTTGGTCCGGCAATTGGGATACCCCGGCAGAGGAGGCTTGGTTTAGGCTAACGGCTTCTACCGGCTCAGCGATTGATTCTGCCGCCTCGGCTTTTTTAGACGTCTGCTGTTTAAGGAAAGCACCCACCAGCCGTTTGGCCTTAATCGCTTCGTAAAGGGTAGCCGTTTCTTCTTCCGGCGGAATACCTAACTCCTCTTCCAGCAGTTTGGCAAACTCCTCGTATTGGCGCAGCGCCGCAGCTTGCTGGCCCGACTGGGCATACGCCTGCATCAACTGCTGTTGGGCCGGTTCATGTAAGGGATCTAACGCCACCCACTGCCGGGCCTGCGGTATGGCCGCCTCAATATTTCCGGCAGCAATCAGGGCTATAACCAATCGTTCTAAAATTGAGGCATATTCCTGGCGCAAGCTTTCGCCCTGGAAGAATTGCCAATCATCAAATTCGGGACTGTCGTTGAGGGTAAAACCGGCCAGGAAGTGGTCGGTATAGAGGGCCGCAGCTTCGGTGAGGGGGGGTAAACACGCAGCACAGGGTTCTCCGGGAGGGTGATCATGAGACTGGCAAACCGCCAAAAAGCGACGAAACTGCTCGACATCGACCCAGATGGCATCGCCAGACTCTAACGTCACCGTATCTCGATCGGCTACGAACCAATCGCCGGGTAAGCTGGTGTTGAGAGCCGCCAAATCTCGACGCAGGTAAGCCCGCGCCCGACGCTGGTCGGCATCGGGAAAGAGCAACGTCGATAGCGTATCGCGGCTGTGAGTTTGACGATTTACAGCCAGGTAGGCCAGTAAAGCCAGCGCGCGACGACGTTGAATGTCAACCGGTGTCTCATCAATTTCAACCCGAGGTGGGCCAAGGAGGTAAAGCTTCAACATTGGAACACCCTTTTATGTGTATAACCCTGTGGCTAAGTGATTATAGCTGCAACGAAAGATTTATCAAAAAAGTTCTGTGGTGCGCTGTTTGGTGCGCTTGGCGCAACCGGGCTGGTGCGCTTGGCAAATATAATGGGGTCATAAGATGTTCGAAAGCAAATGCGGAAACAATAACAACTGACTATCTCAATAAGGAGGTTTAACAATGGCTAACATCGAGATCACGTTTGAAAAGATTTGGGAAACCGATACCTGGTACGATGCCGGTGATAAAGGCTGCGCAGAAGGCCCCATTCAGGAAATCGCAGCCATTATGCGAGAACTAGGGCCGGGGCAAACCCTGGAAATACACGCCACTGACCCAACTGTACGTATCGATTTACCCGCCTGGGCCCGCTTAACCGGCCACGAAGTTGTCGAAGAACGCGAACATCACTACTTGTTACGGCGCGGCGACTTTTAATCCATTGGTTTTCAACGACCCCTTCCGGGATCGTCTTTCACATAAAACTCTATCAAATTACTTACTTCATAATAAATAAGGAGATACAAAATGGCACACGTATTAATTCACAACACCCACGGTAAAGATGACGTCGAGCGCGCTTCACTAGCTTTCGTTGTAGCCAATGTTGCCCGCAGTTCAAACCAGGAAACGACCGTCTTGCTCACCATCGACGGCGTCTGGACCGCGACCAAAGGCTACACCGATGGTTTACAAGCCAAAGGCTTCGCGCCGTTGAGCGAGTTAATCGATCAGTTTGTGGCTGCCGGCGGTCAAATATGGGCCTGCGGCGCTTGCACCAAACCCCGCGACATCACGCCCGAAGATCTGATTGAAGGTGCCGAGATTGTTGGCGCAGCCACAGCGGTTGAAGCTTTGGTGAACGGCGCGAAGACACTGGATTTCTAAGAGCGAATTAACACGAAAAACTATTTCACTTTCGCCCCTATCCCCTCTCCCTGAGGGTTTAGGAGCGGACAGCCCTCACCCCCCAACCCCCTCTCCCAAAAATTGGGAGAGGGGGTGTCGCGCAGCGACGGGGGTGAGGGCCATTATCACAGGAGAAGGCTATGATTACCGAACAAACTGAAGTCGCACCCGTCTGTGAACGCCCTGCATTAAATTGGAAACTATGGATCTACACCAACTACGACTGCAACTTACGATGTTCATACTGCGTGGCTAAATCCAGCCCCAACGCACCACGGCGGGCCATCGGTTTGGCCAACGTCAAGCGCCTGGTCGATGAGGCCGTTGAACTCGGCTTCAGCGAAATCTTCTTTACCGGTGGCGAGCCTTTTATCCTGAAAGATATTTACGAAATGCTGGAATACGCCTCGGCCCGAGTTAAAACGACCGTACTCACCAACGCGATGATCTTACGCCGGGCCCGCCTGGATAAACTGACCGCCATTAAAAACGATAATCTACACGTTCAGGTTAGTCTCGATGGCGGTAAGCCGGAGCATCACGATGCCTACCGGGGCAAAGGTTCCTGGGAAAAGACGGTTGAAGGGATCAAACTGCTGCAAGAGCGCGGCTTCAAAGTAAAGATCAGCACCACCGAAACACCGGCCAATTCGGCCCATCTGCATGAGGTCTGCGAGTTTCATAAAAGCATTGGTATACCTGACGAAGATCACTTCGTTCGTCCGCTCGCCAAACGCGGTTTCTCTAATGAGGGCCTGGAATTGTCGATGAACAATCTCCAGCCTGAGGTGACGGTCAATCTCGATGGCGTGTTCTGGCATCCCCTTTCAACCGATGCCGATATGTTGGTCAACAAAAACATTTTCCCGCTGGAAAAATCGGTTGACAAAATTCAGAAACAGCTCGATGTCATTGCTAAGGGCGGCGTGCCCATGATGACCTTCACCTGAGGCTGATCGACCGGCTTCCGGGTGAAGCCCAAAATTAGACAAATAACCACGAATTGTTGTACAGTGTGATGCGTAATCGGTAGATAGGATTGGATTACCAATTACGCATCACCACTTATCGCTTGATCAGCACATATTCTCACGCTAACCGAGGCTCAATTATGAAATGGCCATCTTATCGAGACAAAGCCCACCAAAACATGGACACGCTGCGCTCCAAACCGGCCTTAACCGTACCTGAATTCGGACAACCTGTTGCCCGCAATACCTCATCACCATTAACCGCCAAACCACGCCCACGCTTCCAACCCAAGACGCTATCATCACTCAAAGTTATTTCAATTCAATCAGAAAACGCAGATGACACCTGCCGACACATGACGCAGTATCTCGGTGAGCAGTTGGGCATTGAGACAGAATTTATCGATGCTATTCCCTGGCAAGAGCGTGAGCATTTGTTGGATACCCAACAGGCCCATCTGGGCTGGATCTGCGGCTTACCCTATATTTGGAAAGCCGACCGCGAACATCCCCACGTTGAATTGGTGGCGGCTCCGGTCATGCAAAATTTCCGCTATCGACAGCAGCCCATCTATTATTCGGATGTTATCGTTCATAAAGATAGCGATTATCAGAGCTTTGAAGATTTAAGAGGGGCCTCCTGGTCGTACAATGAACCACACTCGCAATCGGGGCACAATATCACGCGCTATCACCTGGCCAAGCGAGGCGAATATCAAGGTTACTTTGGCCGCGTGATTGAGGCCGGATCGCACTTAAAATCCCTGGAATTGCTATTAGAAAATAACATCGCTGCCACAGCGATTGACAGCACCGTTCTTGAAACGGAATTCGCAGCGCGTCCTTACCTTAGAGAGCAAATCAGGGTCATTGAAACTTTACGGCCAAGTCCTATGCCACCCTGGGTCGTTACCAAAAATGTGCCGCCGCCATTACGTGAAGCCATTCGCCAAGTATTCTTGTCTATGCATAAGACCGAAGAGGGACGAGCAATCCTTAAGCAGGGTCAGATTCAAAAGTTGGCTCGCGTTGATGACCACGATTACGATTCTATTCGTGATATGGCTCAATTGGCCGATCAAGTTAAATGGTAACAGGTTGCGACCATCACAAACAAAAATCTCTTGCCGTCGTGCAAGTCCATCGTACCCTTACTGCGTTTTCGAGTGTAACTCGTATATCTATTTGGACACCGAACCATTTTGGGGTACAATTTGCCACCCCCCTTTTGATATAGTTGACTACGGTCTGGAATCGTACCAGAACCGTTATTTCTCAGACAGGACACGTATACTTCCAAGCCAAATGTGCGCCCAACACGCGCTCCAATAGGGAAAGGTGCGTTGTTGCCAAAGCATTTTTGAAAGCCACCGAAGAGATTAGTTACGTTACGATCTGAGACACTTCAACGTTTAACCCACTTTTATATTCGAAAGGAGTAACCATGATCCAAGCATTAGTTTTTATTGAGGCAGAACCCGGCCGGATTCAAGAGTTGGTTCCGGAATTGGCCGAGATGAGACTGGCCAGTTCGGTCATTAAACAGGTTTATGCCGTCACCGGACGGTATGACTTAATCGCTCTGATTGAAAGCCCCGACATTGCGTCCTTGGGTGATTGAGTCACCAGTGGCATCGGCAACGCCGTGGGCGTTCGACATACAGAAACAAATGTGATCATCTGGTCCGAATCGATGCCTGAGTCGGACTAAACTAACATCAACAACTTAAGAGTGGAATAGACACGTTTGTTCCACCTCTTACTAAAGAAAATGCTCTCTGCCGCCGATAATAGACGTACGGAGGTAAGTTATGAGCATATCAAGTGTGTCCTCATCCGGCTATGGTGGAGGGCAAATGGCAAACAGCATCGCGACAACGGCTAGCCAGGTCAAGCAGCTTCAAGTACAAGATGAAATCGCAGCCTCGGTCATCCGTCAAGTTCAGGATCAGCAAAAGCAGATGGCTGATAGCTTGGTCCAAATGATGAAGCAAAGTACCGTTGATGTGTATGCCTAACCATCCCTAAAATCTATTCTTTCTATTTCGGCAAAAGGCCCGTGGGTTACGTAACCCACGGGCCTTTTGTTTGGTGGCTTAGTCTAAAAAACGCTCCTTTAAACGCTTTTTCAAACGAATAGGATACGGCAACTTGATATACTGGTATTAAGTTAATCAATTAAACGTTTTCTGCTAGGGGGTTTAAACAACCGGGAACGTTTTTGGATCGCATCATGGGACGGCTTTGGAATGCTTGAACGTTACAATGGTGTTATTCATTCTTTCGTTAACTTTCCAGAGTAGGTTAAAAGAAAAGCAAATCATCATAGCTGTATTTTCGTCTCAGCCTCAGTTTTGTAAACAAATTTTTTTGGAGAAATTCCTATGCATAACTTAATTAACGACCTAAAACAAAAACGCCTACTGGTTGTCTTGGCCCATCCCGATGATGAAGTCTTCTGCGCCGGCGGCCTGCTGGCCCAGGCCGCGGCGATGGGAGCCGAAACGATGGTTGTTTCAGCCACGCGGGGCGAGGCCGGACAAATTCGTGATGCCGCAGTCGCTACCCGCCGGACGCTAGGCCAGGTTCGAGAACAAGAATTATATCGATCCTGCCAGTTTCTGGGTGTCGATCAGACCCTGTGCATGGATTATGGCGACGGAACCCTGCAAGACATCAAACCGATGCGCCTGGTTGAAGATATTGTCCACATCATCCGTCAATTTAAGCCTGATACGGTTATCACCTTTGGGCCGGACGGAGCCTACGGCCATCCCGATCATGTTGCTATCGGTGCCGCCACAACGCGGGCTTTCAGCATGGCCGGCGATGCGCTCCAGTTTCCTGAGCAACTGCGTTATGGCCTAAAGCCACATACGCCGCTGCGCCTCTACTACAGTCATTTCCCGCCAAAAAAGCATCTGCTTTCGGATCGCCTAGCCCATTGGTTGGTCGAACTTAGCCGCCGCTTTAAAGGTACAGCCGATTTCGCCCACGCTCTGCTGCTATTCTCGACCGAAGCGACGATGCTGCGCTATGTTAGCGACCATGTGGAGACCAACTGGTTTCCGGCCGGATTTCACATTGTTGAGCAGGATGAGCCGGCAACAAAACTGTATCTGATCCTCTCCGGTCGCGCTGAAGTACGGCGCGAGGCGACTGACGGCACCTTACAAACCTTAGCCCACATCGGCCCTGGAGACTTTTTTGGCGAAGAGGGTTTAGCCTATCACCAACCGCGCAACGCCCACGTGGTGGCGACGGAAAATATTACCTGCCTGATTTTCTCACCGAGCGCCCCATCCAACTTTGCGGGTCGCGGCGCCCAGGCCATCTTAACTGAAACAGTCCCGAACGCAACTGCCGAAATACGACCCACTACCGGCCAAATCATCAACCTGGACATTAGCGACTATGTCCCGCAGAAAGTTGCGGCGATGGCGGCCCATCGCACCCAGTTTTCTCTTGACCCGGAAATGTTGCCGCTATCAATTATGCGCGAACTCTTCGGCCAAGAGCATTTTATCCAGGCATTTCCGCCGGTTCTACCCGCTTCAGACGAATTGTACAATAACTGGCTGGCGGCTCGAACAAACTCAACAAACCATCGCCGCCGGGAATCAACATTGAGTGGGTTCATCCCCCTGGCGATGTAGTAACCGAAAATCCCGACAATCGAGGCCGGTTTTGCGATACTTGTCCGCCGGGGCTGTCATTAAAAGAAACGAGCAGATCAGTGGCGGGATGCGGAGCACGATTATTGAGAAGGTTTTTGATCTACAAGCTTAATTCTTGGCCACCAAGAAAACACCAACCCCAATCATTACGCTACCGGCTGTTCTGTTGATAACTTTTTTAGGACCGGAACGCCGAAACAGTAGGCGTGTTTTGTCAGCAATGAAAGCATAGCCCAATTTTACGCCGCCAACCGTGACCGCAGTAACGATAACAATGAGACTGATATCGAGCATCGAAATGTTTGCCAAGTCAAGAAACGCGGGGAAAAAGCCCAAATAGAACAAGATGGCTTTGAGGTCACCTAAGGTAATGAACAGCCCGGTCAGAAAGCTTACCAGCAAAGAGGACTCAGCAATGTCTTCAATTTCAACCGTGGTTGGTGTCGAGCGCCACAGCGTTGTTCCCAACCCAATTAGATATGCGCCACCCAAATATTTAACGATGACAAACAGCGTGCTCATCATTTCGGCCAGCACCGATAATCCACCAATCGCCAGAACGATAAAGATCATATCGCCGGCTACGATGCCGGCGGCAGTTAACGCTCCATGCCGAAAGCCGGATGTTACGGATCGAGTAGAGACCACCAGCACACTTGTACTGGGGATAGAGGCCAGCACAAGCATAGCGCCGAATAAGGCTATAAGACTACTGAAGGTTAAATTACTCTCCATCCGATCAATTTTCTAAACATCGCCAAGGATCTATAGATAACATTACTATTGTTATACACGCTTTACATCGTTTCCTTCCCTCAAAATAGCGTAATTTGGCGAGTATATCATATTATTGTAGCTTACGCAGTTAGTAGGTTATTTCGAAGTGGAACGACGAGAAATCCCTGAGAAATACATTTGCAAGCAGATAGTATAGAGATTTCTCCGCCTTTGGCTATGAAATGACATCCGTAGATTTCAACTGCGTAACTCCTAATTATCCTACCGAAAAGCAAGGGGTATGTGGTCTTAGGATAAAACAGCGTGCAAGATCTGAAGTAATGTAGCTAGACGGTATGGCTTTTCCACCCTGGCCTTGAAGCCATAATTTTTATAGTTGGCCATTACCGAGTCGGTAGCGTATCCGCTTGATGCAATCAGCTGGGCTTGGGGATCAATAGCCAAAATTAGTCTGGCAACGTCTTGCCCCCCCATGCCGCCGGGAATGGTTAAATCCAAGATCACGGCCTGATAAGGACTACCCTGATCCAGGGCTTTTTGATAGGCAGCAATGGTGTCTTGTCCTTCTGTGGTTAACGTGACTTGATAGCCGGAGCGAGTCAGCATCGCTTTAAGTACCGCTCTGACCGCCTCTTCATCATCCAGCACTAAAATATGGGCCGAGTTGGCCTGACCAGTGGGGGCTTCTTCAACCAGATTAAAAACAGTAGGAGAAATTGCTTCGGGATTGGCGGGCAAATTGATAGTAAAGACGGTCCCTTTATGCAAGCGCGAGTCGACCGTAATTTGCCCTTTATGTTTGGTAATAATAGAGTGGACCGTGGCTAAGCCCAAACCGCTATTATCTGGCTTGGTGCTAAAGTAGGGATCAAAAATCTTGTTCAGATTTTCAGGGGCGATGCCTAAACCTTCATCTTGGACCGTAATCTCTACATAGGGCTGTTCAGCTATTTTAACATTTATGGCGTTCAAGGTTATTGAACCACCCTCGGGCATAGCCTGCTGGGCATTAATGATCAAATTATCAATAACCTGGCTCAATTGCCCTTCATCTACTTCTACCGGCCATAAATCCGGAGCGATGACGATGTTCACTTTTGATTTACTGCCATGCATAGCAAAGTTGGCTGCTTCAACCAACATAGGCTTAATATCCTGAATTTCCTTGACCGGTGCTCCTCCTTTGGCAAAGGTGAGCAATTGTTTTGTTAAATTCTTAGCGCGTTCCATGGCATTGCCCGTTGCATCAAGGTATGGGTAGGCTTCGTGGGTTGAGGTTAGGGCTAATTTAGCCATTTCGATATTACCGAATAAGGTGGTTAGCAAATTATTGAAATCGTGAGCAATTCCTCCGGCCAATACGCCGACCGATTCGAGCTTGCTGGCCTTTAATAACTCTTGCTCATTTTTTAACTGGTGCGTTACATCTCGTAAAACTAAAACCATTCCCACAATTTCTCCCTGTCGGTTTTGGATGGGAGCACCAGAGTCGGAAACGTAACGTTCCCGACCACTTTTGGCAATGAGAATTATATCTTCTGTTAGCCTCACCATCTGCCCCGTTTGTAAAATTGCTTCAACCGGGCTGGCTACGGACTTCCGGCTTTGAGCCTGGATAAGCGGAAAAACTTGAGAGAAAGGTTTTTTAACGGCTTCAGCCAGCGACCAACCAGACAATCGCTCGGCAACAGGGTTCATGTTGATGATCTGGCCGCGGGTATCGGTGACAATAACAGCGTCGCCAATAGAATCGAGCGTAATCCGCAAGTTTTCTTCACTCTGTCGTAAAGCCTCCTCAGCCTGCTTGCGCTCAGTGATGTCTATATTCACACCCACCATCTGTGAGGGTTGATTATCGGCATTGTAAATGACCAACGCGTGGGCTTCAATATGTCGTACTTCACCCGACGGACGGACGATGCGGAATTCGAAATGAAATTCACGCTGATCATGAATTGCTTGCTCTACCGCCACATTTGCTTCAGCCAGGTCATCGGGATGTACGCCCTTTTGCCAGGCTTCATAAGTGCCACCGAACGCCTGTGCCTCGATCCCATACATTTCGTACATCCGCTCGTCCCAAATCAGGCTATTATGTTCCATGTCCCAATCCCAGATGCCGATTTTACCAGCATTCCGGGCCAAGGATAACCTATTTTCGCTCTTCCGTAAGGCTTCTTCCGCCTGCTTGCGCTCGGTAATATTGGAGGAAATAACCATAACCGCAAAGATGTCCCCCTCCTTATCGCGGATAGGTACAATCTGTTGGAAATAATCATATGGCCCATACGGCATTCCAAATTCTATCGCTTCCCCATTGAAGGCCCTGCGGTATAACGGCTCAAAGAAATCGGCTACGTCCGATGGAAACGCTTCCCGTAGTGTAAGCCCTTCCACTTGAGATTTTTCTAAATTATTTTTAGCCAACTCAGATCCCCCGGTGATCAAAAATCTCAGATCGTGATCGACCAGGTGAATTGAGGTATTGGGAATAGATTCGACAAGGAAACGATAGGATCGTTCGCTCTTGCGCAGCGCCGCCTCTGCCTGTTTGAGGGCTGTTATGTCACGGCCTACCCCCACCAGTCCCTTTAGAGCACCTTTGCCTCCACGTAGTGGGGAGACGACTGTTTGGTAGTGACGAATCTGGCCTTGCATTTGTACACTCCACTCATAAACCACGCGCTCCCCGGCCAGTGCTTGCGCATTGTGCTTTTCATGGAGCAGCGCCGCCTCTTCGCCAAAAATATCGCGAGCAGTCTTGCCTAAAAAGAACTCCGGAGTCAATCCGGCCTGTGTGATCCACTCACCGTACACTCCCGTATGACGCTGTTCCGTATCGAGCGTATATATGATGTCGCCGGTTGAGTATACAATTGCACGGAAACGTTCTTCACTTTCTCGCAACGCTTTCTCGGCCCATTTGTGCTTTGTAATATCGCGAAAAGCCGCAATCGCGCCACGCACATGACCTTGTTCGTCATAGAGAGGGCTTGCATTGCCAATTAACCAATGCCTGGCTCCATCATCAAACCTTACTTCTTCCTCAAAATCGGTAACTATCATCCCCTGTCCGGCAAGTTGTACCGGCAGTTGCTGGAGAGGTATCTCTTTGCCATCTTTCCATACGGTAAAATGACGTGGGCTTTCATTGAGCTTAGCTGTCTTAGACTGATTAGCCTCCTGGGGCATCCGTAAGAATTCAGTAGCAGCGCGATTGCCGGTTATTTTTTGGCAGTCAGCATCGTGCGCAACCCAAACTATGGCGGGAACGGCATCTAACAATGTTTCCAAATCATGGGCGCGGGCCCGTTCTCTGGCTTCACTTTGCCGCAAGGCCTCCTCGGTTCGCTTGCGTTCGCTTATATCTTGTATTGTAAAGACAAGATGCGAGACCTCCCCAAACGTGTTTTTCACGGGGGCAACATTGTACTCACAATAGATTTCCCGATTGCTGGATTTATGGTGAAGGATCACTTCATAATGCCGGGCATAGTCACCTTGGAGAGCGCGGAACGCGGGCCACCGTTCTATGGGGACAACTTCTCTCTCTAATGTTAACAGTTCCCATTCGCGCACGTATTGCTCATGGTCTATCCTTGCTTCTTCATACGAATCGAAGCCCACTATCCTCAAAAATTCCCGATTCACAACCAGAAACTTACCGAGAGGATCCGTAACGATTACTCCAATATCCATATTCTCAAGGGCAACCTTTAGCTTCCTCTGCTCAACGTGCAATGCCTCCGCCACAAGTTTAATCTGGGACACATTCGTTAGGGTCAACACTACCCCAACGATGCGATCCTCTACCGTGCGATAGGGTATGATCCGCAATAGGTACCACTGGTCATTCTCCGCTTGAACTTCCACTTCTTTATCCGTCCGAGACTCTAGAACTTCCTGCGCGTCTTGCATCAACCGCTCATAGCGTAATTTATGGACAAATTGCTTAAGGGGGCGTCCAATATCTTCCGGAATTAAATCCACCATCTGTTTGGACGATTGGGTAAAACGGCGAATACACAAGTGGGCATCCAAAAAAATAATGCCTACCTGCGTGCTTTCCATAAGGTTTTTGATGTCGTCATTGGCAAAGATTAATTCATCCACCCTGGCTTGCAGTTCACTGTTTACAGTCACCAATTCCTCGTTTGCTGACTGAACCTCTTCCTTTGAGGTTTGCAACTCTTCATTTGTACTGTGCAATTCTTCATTCGCAGAATGCAATTCTTCATTGGCCGATTTTAGTTCGTCGTTGGTGTTTTCCAACTCCTCAATTATGGTTCGCAGATATTCTCGGGTGGCTTTAAGCTCCTGTTCCAATTTTGAAATATGCTCAATATAGCTGTAATTGGCATCCTCCGCTTCCTTGTTGCTCTCGGATGGTAGTGGGGCAGGCAGTACGATAAACGTGACCAGCATGAGGTCTTGCTCGTCCGCCGGTTCTAAAACCGGTGTGACGGTCAGTTTGACATGAGTCACCCCACCTTCGTTTTCTACCAAAATCCTCTCGATGGTCTGCGGCTTTTTCTTAGCGTTAGCGTTACGCAAGGCGGTGGATAGGGGCAACCACAAATCTTCGCGTGCTATTTGTAGTATGTTGGTGCTGGCTTTGCCGGTACTCTGTTCCAGGTATTTGCCGGTAGGCCCGTGAATATATAGCATCTCACCCTTTTCATTGATCAAAACACTGGTTGATTTGTATTCTGCCAGAATAAGTTGCTCGGTCAGTTCGCGTGCGCTGACCGGCTTTTTTTGAGAACGGCTCAACCGCTTCCTTTGCCCCGAAAATTTAAGAACGGGCTTGATGTCGGCCACAAACTCGGCCCGTTTGAAAATTTTCCATTGTCTATCGAGCGTTTGGAACAGCTTTTGTGAATTTCCCAACGTCTCCGAATTTCCTAAGAAAAGGTATCCCCCGGAGTCAAGAGCATAATGAAACATAGCAAAAAGTCTTTGTTGTAGGTTAAGCCCCAAAAAGATCATCAAATTTCGGCAACAAATTAAATCCAGTTTAGAAAAGGGCGGATCTTTGATTACACTTTGCACGGCGAACACAATCATATCGCGGATATGGCGCTGTACTTGATAGGTGTCGCCGACTTCATCTCTGATAAAGAAGCGCTTTAGGTATTCGGGCTTTACATCCGCCGCAATGCTGCCCGGATACCGCCCCAGACGGGCTTGGTTAATGGCCGTCTGGTCAATATCCGTTGCAAATATTTGAATTTCAACCGGCCGCCCACTCTGCTCCATCTGTTCATACAACAGAATCGCCACTGAATAAGCTTCTTCACCCGTGGAGCAGCCCGGAATCCAGATCCGAACCAGGTTCGTTTGTTCCTGTTTTTTCTGCAAGAGGGGCACAATTACATTTTGTTCGAGACAGGCAAAGGCTTCGGGATCGCGGAAGAAACTGGTAACACCAATAAGCATTTCTCGAAACAAGGTTTCAACCTCCAGAGGCGTCTGCTGTAAGTACTGCAAGTAATCCTCCGTCCGGGATATTTTATTGACCATCATGCGCCACTCGATCCGCCGTACAAGCGTATTTTCCTTATATCCGGAAAAATTGTACCCGGTTTGGTTCTTTAGCACGGCAAAAATCTCTTGCAGGTGCTCACGGATACCCGGTTTAAATGACCGAATCCTATTGGCCTCAGCCTCAAACAAGGACTGAATGTGATCAATCAATTGCCTGGCCATATTTTCGGGAGCCAAGACTGTATCTACCAGGCCGGTGTTGATGGCGCTCAAAGGCATGCCCTCGTAAAACGCTGTTTCCGGGTCTTGGGCAATGACCAGCCCCCCCTCCTTTTTGACGGCTTTCATGCCCAGCGTACCGTCCGAACCTCTGCCGGAGAGGATCAGGCAAATTGCTCTATTGCCCTGGTCGACAGCCAGGGAGTGAAAGAAGTGATTAACCGGCAAGCGCAAATTGTGTGGCCTGGTCGGTTTGGTTAGATGCAATATCCCGTTCTTCAATTCCATATTGGAGTCAGGCGGACTGACATACACACGATTCGGCTGTATTGGCATGCGGTCTTTGACCTGCTCCACCGACATTCGGGTAAATTTTTTCAGCAGGTCGGTAAGATAACGCTCACGGTTTGGCCCCGGATGTTGGATGATGACAAAGGTTATACCACTATCTGGCGGCATGGCATTAAAAAGCTTCTCCAAGGCTTCCAAGCCTCCGGCGGAAGCACCAATGCCCACAACGGGAAAAGCGGCATGTGCTCCTTCAAGCGAACTGTCTGCATATGATTGAGCCGACGACTTTTGAGGGGAGTTACTTGACTCCTCAGCTTGTTGGTATGATTCCTGCTGCGATGTTTTTTTTGTGGTCATAGTCACTTCTCTTTATCTTGCGACGGCAAAACTTCTATTAGACTTTATCGGAATTAAGGAAACAGTCACTTAACAGGAATCACTGTCATCGGGTTTTCGCTATTTCCGATAACGTCTATTGAATAATAGGGCATAATTGTAATTTTTCTGGACGCAGATTTTCGCAGATAAACGCAGATAAATAGTAAAAATCAGTGTGTATCAGCGTTAATCTGCGTCCCATTCAAAAAATCAAAAGTTAAATTTGTGACCGTGTTGAGTATAGATTAAATACACCGTAAATTAAGTGATGTGGTATTTTCGGTAGGTCACTCCGTCATGCCCGAATGGTTTTATCGGGCATCTACTGGCCTCAAATCAATAGATTCCCGCTAAGCTTGTCCTCGCGTAGGCGGGGAAACATGCGGGAATGACGCTCAAAAACTCTGAAAAACTTATTTAACACTGTATTAAAAGCAAAAGCAGATTAAACAGCAAGACTCTGGTCAAGGAGTCGCCGTTAATCGATGAAAAACCGCCTACATAATTGAATTGATACAGTCTGGATGTAGAGCCGATCGGTTTGAAGTTTACGTCGGGCAGAGGAGCATGAGACGGTACAAATTGGTTGATAGGTGATGGTTGTATTGTACCCGTAGTTGGCTCAAAATGACAAGCCTCTGTGCCTAATCTGACATGCCTAAAAAGGTGGCGCGATCAGTCTGTCCCGAGTACAATAATCGGTGGTCTAAAAACGCGACACGATATTAGACTTTAGTTAGTGTCATTTATTTTTCGCCACAACATTGCATATAACATAGTGCGTATTGCGTAGTACGTAAAAAGGCG
>JAGRBZ010000162.1 GCA_020433805.1 Anaerolineae bacterium | reverse complement strand
GGGCGCGCCGGGTTGGCTGTAGAGAAGGTTTGGACCGATCCCAACCGGCTGTTCAGCGTGCAGTATCTCACGTCGAGAAATGCCTAATAAACATATATTTATCCTCACCCCGTCGCTGACGCGACTCCCCTCTCCCTGAGGGAGAGGGGTTGGGGGTGAGGGTTCTTTTTGCAGGAGGAGAACCTATGAAATTGAAGCTTTTTTCAATCCTTTGCCTAACTGCCATAACCGGGCTGCTCATAGCCTGTACCAGCGTCGAAGCGCCCTCACGCTCAACCCAGATAGATTTAGCATCCTCCCCAACACTCGCACCACTAGCCGATACAGAGGAAACGGTTGATGAACCCAACGAAGTGGCGGCTGCCATTCAAGCGCCGGACACCCATGAAGATAGTCCCACACCGGGTCAACCCGGCGACGTTATCTATGATGAGGCTCCTGTGGAGACAGCGGAGATAGCGATACTAGAGTCGTTTCCGGTGCAGGTTAACCTTACGGTAAGCGGCAGTTTCCCCGACGGCTGCACCACCATCGACCAGGTGACCCAACGGCAGCAAGATAACACCTTTTTTGTAAACATCATCACCACCCGACCGGCTGAGGCCATGTGTACTGAAGCGATAGTCCCTTTTGAAGAGACAATTGCGCTCGATGTGCGTGGTCTCAAGGCCGGGGAGTATGCGGTGGTGGTCAATGAAGTGGTACAAAACTCCTTTGAACTCACCGTTGACAATGCCATGCCAAACGAAGACGAGCCGGTTCAAGGCGTGCTTCCACCGGCGGACGACACGGTTTATGAGCAGATTTTCATTCCGGCTACCGGCGCGGCTGTCTCCGTACCCGCCGAATGGCAGCAAACGGATTACGAGTGGTCACCCACTTCGGACGGAACGCCGGCGATTGGCCTCACCTGGGTTGAGGTCGATTTGGAATGGACACCGACCGCGATGCTGCCGCCGGAAGCAACGCTAATTGCTCGCGAAGCGGTTACGATGACGTGGGGCCAGGCTATCCAATTTCAGGTTGAGCTAAAAGACGCCGATGGGCAGCTTACGCAGGTGGAACGGCACCTTATCGGCCCCTTAAATGAAAATGTAGTCTATGATCTGTATGGCAGGGGAGCCACCTATCAAGCTTTAGAGGAGGTTGAAGCCGCCTACGATATGCTGGTCGAGTCGGTTACTATTGGAGCGACACCCACTTTTGCCGGGCTGCCGGAAAGCTGCACGCCTAATATCGCGCGGGCCATATATGTTGATACGGAACAGCGTTACTGCTTGCAATATCCGGTTTACTTCCCCAAACCGGTTGAGCAGAATAATATCGTCAACATTTCCGGACTGCCCCAAAGTGAAGGGCCTGATCCTGTTGTCGCCAGTCTTTTTATTCAGATCGACGGCCAGGCCGAAGGGCGCAATGTGGTTCAAGTGGTCGATGAGGTAGTTAGTCAGGTCAATGACCTGCCGATTACGCGTCAACAAAGTACGCTTGATGGCGAAGAGGCGGTTATCGTAGAAGGGCTACCGGGTCGCTTTGGCTCGCGCCAGCTATTTGCGGTCCACGACGATACGATTTACCATATCATATTGATGCCGGTTGATGACGCCTTCCCACAAGTCAGCGAAGAAATCGAGACACTGTGGGGGACGGTTACCTCATCATTTACTTTTCTACCATAAATACATATTGGCACTGGGTCCGCAAGATGGGGTTGCGTGTGAATGGATAAAATCAACCACGAATTGCACGAATTTTCACCAATTTTATTTTTTTATTCGTGTTAATTTGTGTAATTCGTGGTTAAAACACGTTCCCCGTCGCTATGGGCCCAGTGCCTACATATTTAATACATCGTAAATCAAGTTGTCTATGGAAATTGCTCAAGGAAATATTTTACTCAACACCCTACTCAAACTGCTCTTTATCTCGATGATATTTGGGAGTGCGATTATCCTCCAGCGCTTGTCTCGCATTATTGCCGGGCTTCTGCTGCCTCGCGCTCACCGGCGGGCCAAACATGATAAGACCAAGACTGCTCCAACCGTTTCACTCGACCCCCAGGATATGCTCTTGCAAACTTTGTCGCTGGAACGCCGGCGTACGCTGCAAGATTTAATCGCCAGCACAATAAGCGTGTCAGGCTTTATCGCCGCCGCAATTGCCAGTTTGGCCTTCTTTACCGATGTGGCTACGATGATTTGGACGGTCGGGTTTTTCACGGCCGGTATCTCCTTTGCTGCCGGTCCATTTGTAGGAGATCTGCTGTCGGGCTTCAGCATTATCTTTCAAGATAAACTGGTGGTGGGCGAAAAAATCCGCATCAACTCTCAATTGGAACAAATTGAAGGGTTAGTAGAAAGCATCAATCTCAAGTCGACCCGTTTGCGAGCGCGAACCGGCGAGATGTACATCGTCAACAACGGCGAACTGCGCTATATTTGTAATTATAGTCGCGGTCCATTTTCTTCAACATCACTGTATGTCACCATTCCTTCGGTCCATCTTATGCCGGCGCTCACCCTGTTGAACACACTGGGGCCGGAAGCTCAAAACGTTTTCCCCGAACTTAAAGAGCCATGGCTGGTTTTAAGTGAAACCGGAACGCTGGACCACTCCACCCAACTTACACTGGCTCTCAAAACCGACTTCGGCCAGGCCGCCCGGCTGCGGCCTAAGCTGATGGCCTTCATTCAAGAACGGTTTGCGTTAGCCAATATTCCATTTGCTTAACAAAGGACTCGATGTGGACTTTCTAGAATCTTTGAACGTGCATCCGCTTTTGATACAACTCATAACCGTCCTGTTTATATTTTTGATCGCGGCGATTATACATCGGCTGGCGTGGCATATTGCCGGTTTGATCTTGCGATTTTACGAATTTTCGCCAACTAACCTACCGGCCCATCTTCAACACCACACCGGCCAAGAGGGTTCATCGAAACTGATTGGTCGTTTACTTGAATGGTTGCCGGGCGAACTCAAAGCCATGCCTTTGCCGGACGAACAGCGGCGTCAAACGTTACAGGAAATCCTCTCCAGCGCTATCTCGGTCATTGCCTTTGTGTTGGCTGCGCTCGCCAGTTTGGGCCAGTTTGCCACAGCCACCACGGTCGTTACCGTCACCGGCCTGTTGATTTCGGCCTTGGCCTTTGCCGGCCGTACCGTCATCGCCGACTATTTGGCCGGCTTCGGTATTCTCTTTCAAGACCAATTTTACGTCGGCGAAAAAATAAAGGTCAAAGCCCAGACCGATGTTATCGAAGGCACGGTGGAACAGGTTAGTCTCAATGCCACCTGGCTCCGCGCTTTGACCGGTGAGGTTTACGTTATCGCTAACGGCGAGATGCGCTGGATATGTAACTACAGCCGGGGCATCTACTCTTCGGCCAATATTACCCTCAAAATTATGGCTACGGATTTATCCCGGACCGTCCCCTTGTTAGAAAAACTGGGGCAGGAGGCTGAAACCCTTTTCGAAGAAATGCACGGTCCGTGGCAGGTGATTAGCGAAACCGGGGTCATCGCCGAACAGGTCGAGTTAACCCTGGCTGTCCGCGCCCATTTCGGTCAAGCCGTTCATCTACGGCCGAAGCTACTCTCTTTCCTTCAAGAGCGACTGACGCTGGCGGAGATTGAGTTGGTGAGTTAGGTGGATGGTCAGTTGGTTGGTTAGAGGAGCAAAGCATCCTTTCGTAGCCATGCCGACAACGAAAATGTCATTGCGAGCGCAAGCGAAGCAATCCCCCCGACGTTGGGGGACGGCTTCGCTCCTACGTCGCTCGCCGTGACATGAACAACCTATATTTTCAGGGCAGCCACTTGATATCTTTGAAATTGGGCTTTCTTTTCTCCAAAAAGGCATTGCGCCCCTCTTTCGCTTCGTCGGTCATATAGGCCAGGCGGGTGGCCTCGCCGGAAAAGACTTGCTGGCCGACCATGCCGTCATCGGTCAGGTTAAAGGCGAACTTGAGCATCTTAATCGAGGTCGGTGATTTGGCCAGAATTTCCTGCGCCCAGGCGTAAGCGGTATCTTCCAACTCGTCGTGCGGCACCACGGCATTGACCATCCCCATCTCATAGGCTTCCTGGGCTGAGTAGTTACGGCCTAAAAAGAATATCTCACGCGCCCGCTTTTGCCCGACCATCTTCGCCAGATAGGCCGAACCGTAGCCGCCGTCGAAACTGGTGACATCGGCATCGGTTTGTTTGAAGATGGCGTGTTCTTTACTGGCCAGTGTTAGGTCGCATATAACATGCAAACTATGTCCGCCCCCTACGGCCCAGCCGGGGACCACGGCAATCGCCACCTTGGGCATAAAGCGAATCAAGCGCTGCACTTCCAGGATATTCAAGCGCGGCATGCCCTCTTCATCGACATAGCCCTGATGGCCTCGCGCTCGTTGATCGCCACCGCTGCAAAAGGAGTAAACGCCATCTTTGGGCGATGGCCCCTCCGCCGACAGCAGCACCACGCCAATCGACGTATCTTCCCGGGCATCTAAAAAGGCCTCAAAAAGCTCGCCCACAGTTTTGGGTCGAAAAGCATTGCGAACTTCAGGCCGGTTAAACGCAATCCGGGCTACCTGACCGGATTTCTTATAGGTAATATCCTCATATTCCTTCACGGTTTGCCAATTGGCTTTGTTCATCATTCACCTCATCGAGTCTAATAGTTTGTTTGTGCGGCTCCGACAGAGAGCGACGGCCTATTGTACACTAACTTAGCAGCAAGACCCAACCGGCGTAAGATTGCTAGTGGGCAACAAAAGAGCGTGTCGGGGTACTCCGACACGCTCTTAAAACTTTTCAGGTAGTTTTACCTTTTCAGAACGATATTTCTATTCAAACACCTGAGCCGCCCGGTCGAGCACCGTATCCGGAAGCTCGACACCCTGCGACTCAACGGACTTGAGGTTGACCGCCAACAGACCGGCGCGCTGCCGTTCGATGGTGAGTTCACCGGCGGTAGCGTCACCTTTGAGAATAGTAACAGCCAGAGCACCGGCATCGAGACCATCCTGGAAGTAATCCAGGCCAAGGGCAGCGACTGCGCCCCGCTCGGATGAAGCGGGATCGTTGGCAAAAAGCGGAATCTGGTTCTCGTTGGCTACTTTAACCAGCGCCTCAAAACCGGAGACAACGGTCGAGTCGGTGGAGACAAAGAAGGCATCAACACCCTGCGCTGCCAGCGACTCGGCGGCGGTTTGGACTTCACTGGAGTCGGCAATGTTGGCTTCAATCAGTTCAATGCCCATCTCAGCCGCTGTATCACGGGCAATGGAGGTAGCGACCTCAGAGTTTTTTTCAGCTGTGTTCCAAATCATACCAATCGACTGGATGTCGGGCAACACTTCTTGAACAACAGCCAGCGCGTCTTCCACCGGGGGCATACCCTGGATGCCGGTGACCCAAGCCGGATGGTCATCCGGGGCGGTGGCGATACCAGCCGCGTAAGGATCGGTGACGGCGGTAAAGACAATCGGCGGACCTTCCAAATCTTGGGTGACATTGTAGGCGGCCTGAATAGCCGGGGTGGTAATGGCTAAAATGAGATCGACATCATCATCAACAAACTTCTGGGCGATGGTGGTTAATGTGGCAATATCGCCTTCGGCATTTTGATAATCGATTGTCAAGTTCTCGCCATCGATGAAGCCGTTATCGGCCAGCGCTTGAATGGCACCTTCCCGTTCGGCATCGAGCGCGGGATGGCTAACCAGTTGCATAATACCAACCGTGTAGTCGCCTTCAACCGGAGCCACGGCTGCCGAGTCTTCCTCCATCGCTTCTTCGGTGGCCTCGGCCATGGCTTCATCAACAGCCGTTTCAGCGTCAGCGGCAGCTTCCTCAGCAGCCGATTTGACCTCGGCGGCGACCTCTTCAGCCGTTTCTTTAGCATCGGCGGCAGCTTCCTTAACCTCAGCCGCTGCTTCTTCTACAGCCGATTTGGCCTCGGCAGCGGCTTCTTTAGCTTGTTCTTTGGCTTCTTCGACAGCGGGTTGTGCTCCACCACAGGCAGCGGCAAACAGCGCCAGGGTAATGAGCAGCAGCATCAATAAAAGTCTTTTCATAATAAGTTTCTCCTCCTTGATACACTTTTGTTAATAAGGATTATTGAATTTTTATACGCTTTTACTCAGCCAGCAGTAGACGATCATCCGTAAGCTCCTGCTGGCGAACTTCCGCAAACATTTCAAGCAGTCTGGCGACGGTAAGGTCAGCCCGTTCCTGACCGGAGAAATCAAATAAAATCTGCCCTTCGTGCATCATCAGCGTGCGTGTGCCCATCTCAAGGGCCTGTCGCATATTATGGGTGACCATGAGCGTAGTCAGGTGGGTGCGGCCAATGATTTCATTAGTCAAATTCACAATACGATGGGCGGTAGCCGGGTCGAGTGCGGCGGTGTGTTCATCCAAAAGTAAAATTTTGGGAGCGGCCAGCGTTGCCATCAAAAGGGTGAGGGTTTGGCGCTGCCCACCCGACAGCAGGCGAACCCGGACATCGAGCCGATTTTCAAGACCCAGGCCAAACTGGGCCAGAGCTTCGCGGAAGCGTTCGCGCACATGGGGCGTTACGCCTCGACGCAGCCCACGCCGGTGGCCGCGCTTAGCAGCCAGCGTCAGGTTTTGTTCAATCGTCATCGAAGAGGCCGTGCCTAACAGCGGATCTTGAAAAACCCGGCCAACCAGGCTGGCCCGGCGATATTCCGGCCAGTCGGTAACGTTCTGGCCGTCGATAAAAATGGAGCCGCCGCTGATGGGGAAAACACCGGCCACGGTATTGAGCAGGGTCGATTTACCGGCTCCGTTAGAGCCGATGATGGTCACGAAATCGCCCGGTGGTAGGTGAAGATCAACATCCCGCAGGGCGTGGACTTCATTAACACTGCCGCGATTGAAAAGCATATTGAGGTTCGAAATTTTTAGCATCGTTATCCCGTTCGTCTACGTCGCTGCTGCCGCTGTCGCTGAATTTGAGGAATAGCTAAGGCGAAGAGAACTAACAGCGCCGTGGCGAGCTTAACGTCGGTGGCCTCGAGCTTAAAGGTTTCTTCCGTACCGGGCAGGGGAATTTGTACAATAAGGGCCAGCGCGATGGCTAAGCGATACACAATCATACCGGCCACCACGGCAAAGGTCGCCCCGGCAATACTTTTTGGTCGAAACAAGGTTTCGCCAATAATAACCGCCGCCAGTCCGGCAATAATCAACCCGGCACCGACGTTGACATCGGCAAAGCCCTGATACTGCGCCATTAACGCACCCGATAACCCGACCAACCCGTTTGAGATGGCCAGCCCTAAGATTTTCATACCATCGGTATTAACCCCCAACGAGCGGATCATCTGCGGATTATCACCTGTGGCGCGCATGGCTAAACCAAGCTCGGTGTGGAGAAACCAGTCAACAGCATATTTAATAAAAATAATGAGCGCTAAAAAAACGACAATCGACAAAATGTTGGTGTGAACCCGAATCCAGGCTCGATCCCACTGTTCGATAAAGAGTTCGCGGAAAAAGGGTTTAAAGGGGGAGAAAACCGTGTCGGCTTCTAAAAGGGGTATATTGGATTGGCCCATAATCCGGAGGTTTATGGTAAACGCTCCGGTCAAAACCAGGATAGAGGCCAACAGTCCGTTAATATTGAGCCGAGTATGAATTAGTCCGGTCGCCACGCCGGCCAGTGCTCCGCCGATAAATGCCACCGGCAAAGAGAGATAGGCACTCCAGCCGGCGATAATCAAGGCTGAACTGATGGCCGCCCCCAGCGGAAAGCTGCCGTCGATCGTCAAATCAGGAAAATCGAGAATGCGAAAGGTTAAGTAAACGCCAATCGCCACGGCCCCATAGCCAAGCCCCTGGGCCACCGCCCCCAACCAAATATTCCAGGAAGCGTTACCCAACTGCTGGAGCACCTGATCTTGAAAGATAACAACCAGCAGGACAACGAGGGCAATAACGCCCCACGGCGCGTACCGGGTCCAGCTCTGCTCGGCCGGTTTCAGAATGACTTCTTCTTTACTTGTTGTTGAATTACCGGGTTTCGTTTTAGTGCCTTGCACGTCGCTGTTTTCCTGCCTAATTCAGCATCGGTATTTATGAGGAATTTGCGCAATCACCTTGTTCAAATGAACGTGGCAATCTCATCCAGTGCTTTTTTCGTAATCTGTGGTACTCGAACCTCATCAGCCGGATAGCCGGCCACCAAAATAAGAAAAGCCCGTTCATTGGAGGGCCGGTTGAGAATAGTGCTCAAAAAGTTCATGGGGCTGGGGGTGTGGGTTAAGGTTGCCAACCCGGCCTGATGCAGCCCCGTAATCAGAACACCGGTGGCAATACCGACCGACTCGCTCACGTAGTAATGCTTGACTTTGCTTCCGTCTGACCGCAAACCATAATTTTGAGCAAAGATAACGATGAGATAGGGTGCGGTTTCGAGAAAAGGTTTGTTTTCATCCGTTCCTAAGGGGGCCAGCGCCTCAAGCCATGTCTCAGGAGCGCGTTCATTATAAAAGGCTTGCTCTTCTTCTTCAGCAGCTTCTCGAATTTGCTTCTTAATAGCCGGATCGCTAACAACCACAAAATGCCACGGCTGTTGGTTAGCGCCACTGGGGGCCGTACCGGCCGCCCGCAGACAGTCTTCTATAATAGTACGGGGAACAGTTCGAGAAGAGAATTCTCGTATCGTACGCCGTCGCTTCATATCCGCATAAAAATCCGCCGCCCGCTGCTGCATCTCTTCGAGGGGATACTGACGATATTGATTGTGCAAAACAAATACGGGTTTACTCATTTTAATTACCGCGGCATTGAACAGTATAAGAAGGCTTGTAGAATACCCTACTCTGCTAATTTGTCAATTGATTTAGAAATGAAAAAAATCAAGTTCGGCATGTCATTGCGAGCAAAGCGAAGCAATCCCCACTTCCGAACGCGGAGATAGCTTCGTCGTTCCTCCTCGCTATGACACATGCGGAAGTTGTTTTTTTTCTAATCCTTACTACATCAGCAGCCTTATTCCCACACCTTACCCGGTGCTTCCATAGCCACTTCATCTATATAGCACCATATCCAAGTTTCACCCGGCTGGAACGATTGGATAAGCGGGTGGTTGGTGCTGTGGAAATGTTTGGTAGCATGCTTATTTTTGGAGGAGTCGCAGCAGCCGACGTGGCCGCAGATGAGACAGATGCGCAAATGAACCCAGCTATCGCCCATTTGCAAGCACTCCTCGCAGCCATTGGCGCTGGGCGTAATAGCTTGATTGATTTGTTCTACGTGGCTACATTTCATTAGATAGGTTCCTTTCACCTTGAAAACGAACATGCCAAAAACAGAAAACCTTCATAAAGTCCATATCGCCCCGCCCTGACTTAACCAGCCAATGGCAGCGGCACCTAAAATGAGCCAGGTGGTATTCACTTTATAGCGAAAGAGTAAGATGGCCGCCCCAATAGCAATGGCAAAGGTCAGCGGGTCGATAAGTGAGGCCACGCCGAGTTGCCAGGTTACCGCCGCCATCAAACCCAACGAGATCACGTTGACGCCGTCTAACAAGCTGCTGGCCCACGGCGAGCGGCGAATACGGGGGATAAACGGATTGCTGATAGCCACCAAGATAAATGACGGCAAAAAGATACCAACCGTGGCAGCAACAGCCCCCGGAAAACCGGCCAATATATAACCAATAAACGTTGCCGTGGTAAAGACCGGGCCGGGGGTCAGTTGTCCGATAGCCACGGCATCGATCAACTGCTGGTCGGTTAACCAACCCAGGTTAACAACCAGATCGCTTCTTAAAAAAGCCAACAGGACATAGCCACTGCCGTACAATACTGACCCGATCTTGAGAAAAGTGAGAAACAACGTCAACAGATTGACCGATGTCGATTCACTTTGCCAGGCCGGCGCGGCACCTTGAAAAAACGATAAACCGAAGGGCATAAGGGCCATACTCCTACCATTTGCCGATAACAAACGTCGAAAATTGCTTATCAGCATCACCGCCCCGCCGCCCATCAATAATAGCAGAATTATATTCCAGCCCCAAAAATAGAGCGCCGTAGCAATAAGACCCACAACAACCGTTAACCAACCCTTTATTGCTTTGCGACCTAACACCCACAGCGCCTGCGCCACGATGGCGATAACCACCGGCTTCACGCCGTACAGCAGCCAGCCGGCCTGCGGTAGCCGGCCATACGTGGTATAGAGCCAGGCCAGCACCAGCACGATAGAAGCGGCCGGCACAATAAAGCAGGTTCCGGCTACAATTAAACCCCGCCACCCGGCCCGCAAGTAGCCAAGATGAATCGTCATTTCCGTAGAGCTGGGGCCGGGTATCAGACTGGTCGCACCGATTAAATCCAGAAAATGCTGATCATCCAACCATCTGCGGCGCACCACCACCTCATCGTGCATCATGGCAATATGGGCCGCCGGGCCGCCAAAGGCGGTAAATCCAAGCCGGGTAAATAATCGCGCCACCTCGCCCACATGTTTAGGGGAGGCGGCGGGATACTGGGCAACGTCGTCGGTATGGGTCACAATGCGGGGTTTCCTCTCTTAAAATAACACATCGACTGTTATAATTTTTGGAAATCGCTTTTCATAGGGTCGCGACAACTGTCATGATCTTACGGGATAGTACCAAAACTCCATAGCTTTCACAAAAAAAGATCATCTTATGCTCTACCCTTATACCCGGCGGTTAACCGTAAAGATGCCGTAAAATATTTCACAATTTCATAGGCCATGATCTCTATTTAATTTCCATCAAAGATATGTTATCATTTCTGCGAAAGTAAGTCTTCTTAAGAATGAACTCACGATATAACGATTAAACGTCATTATATCAACCCGTTTGCATAACGCTTTTGACATCTCATGCGTTATCTGACGTAACGACCAAAAGCCAAAAAAACTGCTAATCCTTAAAAATTTCATATACATGTCAAGGTTGTATATCTACACACGTGGTTAATCTTATGGAACAATGGTACACCCTTCACACCAAACCCAACGCTGAATATGAATGTGCGTCTATTCTTCAGGAACGTGGCATCCACACCTACCTTCCTGAAATAAAAACCGCCCATTCAAACCAGGAAAGGGAACCTTTCTTTCCTTGCTATCTATTTAGCAAAATCGATTTCGAAGCAATCGGACTCTCTCACATTCAATGGACACCGGGGTTACGACGGATTGTAACATTCGACGAACAACCTACCCCCATACCGGCTGAAGTAATAGAGTTGATTCAAAAGAAGCTACGCGAATTTGAAGCAACGCAACAAGGGCTGGCCCATTCCTTTAAAAAAGGCGACACCGTTAAAATTAAAGAGGGACCCTTTCAAGACATGCTGGCTGTTTTCGACGGGCCAAGCACCCCTTCCGAGCGGGTGCAGGTTCTGCTTGATATTTTAGGAAACGCTAATCGAGTTCAGGTAGATGTTTGCCAACTTGAGGAACATGCCGAAAAAGGCTCAGAGCCACAGCCCAAACGCCGTCGCCGCAGCCGGGGTCAGGGTCGAACCATACGCTACTCAGACTAACCAGGATTCTAACCAATTTCTTCTATTTCTCAAAGCCTCTTCTAATCACATAATGTTAAAGTATGGATGACTTTACCACTCACGAAGAGAGCGAACTATAGATAGGCGCGTAATACAAACTGTATTGCGCACAAAATTGAATATGTTAGTAGAGGGAGACAGCTTTTACGTTTACAAAAGATTTGTAAAAGACTCTCTCAAAAAATTCAATAGACTTGCTCTATAATAGCGCTTCTCTAAACAAAGTTGTTTTCCCCTTTTTTCTTTTCGTTTTATTTTCCCAGTCGACTACTCGATTTAGAGAAACGCTTTTTTTGACCAACTCCAGGGCGCGCGTTGGTTAATGTTGTGTGGTGTATAGGTTTTTGTGACCACGATACAACATTGCTCCTTAATTTAAAAAATTCTCTGTTGTAGCCGCCGCTCCGGAGAATCTCATAGTTACCCGATACGCACTTGCGGATGGTATTAAGCCGCAGGTCACGGCGGAGCCTACCTACCGCTATCGGGTTCAAGTCCAGGTACGACACGCTACACCTGGCTAACGGCGGAGCCTTTCTTCTCAAATTTCATCAAATCACCACTATCAATAGCACACACGGATAAACTTATGCCCACAGCACTTATCACCGGTATTACCGGCCAGGATGGTTCTTATTTGGCTGAACTTTTGCTGAGCAAAGGCTACCAAGTTCACGGATTAATCCGCCGGGCCAGCACCTTTAACACCCACCGCATCAACCACCTTTACCGCGACCCGCATTACGGCGACGGCGTTAAGCTCCATCTGCATTACGGTGACGTCACCAGCACCGGCAGCTTGCTCGATATTATTTACAGTATACGCCCCGATGAAATCTACCATTTGGCCGCCCAAAGCCACGTACGGGTTAGCTTTGACATGCCGGAATATACCGGCGACACGACCGGCCTGGGAACCATACGGCTGTTAGAGGCCATCCGCAAAAGCGGTATCAAAACCCGCTTCTACCAGGCTTCTTCCAGCGAGATGTTTGGCGCTGCCCCGCCGCCCCAATCCGAAATAACACCCTTCGAGCCGCGCAGCCCTTACGCCGCCGCCAAGGTATACGCCTACTGGGTCACCCGTAACTACCGCGAAGGGCATAACCTTTTTGCCTGTAACGGCATTCTCTTCAACCACGAATCGGTTCGGCGCGGCGAAACCTTTGTTACCCGCAAGATTACCCGGGCGTTAGCCGGCATTATGGCCGGTCGGCAAGAGCATCTCTATTTAGGCAACCTGGAGGCCAAACGCGACTGGGGTTATGCGCCGGAATATGTCGAGGCCATGTGGCTTATGCTGCAACAGGACTGCCCGGATGATTTTGTCATCGGTACCGGTGCGGCTTATACTGTGCGTGAATTTTTAGACGAGGCCTTTGGCTACGTGGGGCTAGATTGGCGGGAATATGTGCGTATCGACCCCCGCTACTTCCGCCCGACCGAAGTTGATTTTCTGCTGGCCGATACCGGCAAAGCCCGCAAGGCAATGGGCTGGGAAGCCAGGGTTAGTTTTCACGATATGGTCCGGATTATGGTCGATGCCGACTTAGAGCTGGCCGGCTTACCGGCCCCGGGCAAAGGACGCCGTATTTTGCATACGCGTTTTAATACCTGGCACCACTGGCAAGACCAGATTAAAAGTATGGAAGTTAGTGCCTTAGAGCATTAGGTAGCAACGTAGAGAGCACAGCTATGCGCAGGCTTTCAACCTCGTCAAATCTGCATTCTTGTTTCATAAGAGGAGGCATCACCTATGACCCATAACACCCAATCATGGCCCGATTCGCAAACTTTTTGGCGCGATAAACGGGTATGCGTTACCGGCGGAGCCGGTTTCTTAGGCTCATTTGTAGTCGACAGACTCCACCAACGTGGCGCAGCTGAGGTTATTGTTCCCCGCAAGGCCCAATACGATCTGCGGGAAAAAGAGGCGGTCTTAGCGCTACTCCACGACACCCGGCCTGATTACATTATTCATTTGGCCGCCAGCGTCGGGGGCATTGGCGCTAATCGATCTCATCAGGCCGAATTCTTTTACGATAATCTGATGATGGGCGTTCAGCTGATGCACGAAGCCTGGCAGGCCAACGTTGAAAAGTTTGTGGCTATCGGCACCGTTTGTGCCTATCCCAAGCATACCCAGGTGCCCTTTATCGAGGAAGATCTGTGGCTGGGCTACCCGGAAGAGACCAACGCCCCCTACGGCCTGGCCAAAAAGATGCTTCTCGTGCAAAGCCAGGTCTATCGCCAGCAGTATGGCTACAACAGCATCTTTCTCCTGCCGGTCAACCTCTACGGGCCAAAAGACAATTTTGATTTAGAGAGTTCGCACGTTATCCCGGCCCTCATCCGAAAATGTTTAGAGGCCAAAGCCGCCGGCAAAAAAGAGATTGTGGCCTGGGGCGACGGCTCCCCGACCCGCGAGTTCTTGTATGTAGAGGATGCGGCCGAAGGCATCGTCCTTGCCTCGGAGCGATACAACCGCAGCGAACCGGTGAACCTGGGCAGCAGCTTTGAGATAAGCATTAAAGACCTCCTGGAAACCATTGTCCGCCTAACCGACTTTGAAGGCGATATTGTCTGGGATACCAGCAAACCTAACGGCCAGCCCCGGCGCAAGCTGGATGTGACCAAAGCCGAACATTACTTTGGTTTCCGCTCAAGCGTGCCGTTTGAAGAAGGGCTGCGCCAAACCATAGAGTGGTATCGCGAGACTGCCAACGACAACACTTTAATTCCCACGTAAATAAAAACAACCGGCTAAAATGTTTAGCCGGTTGTTTCGAAACTTCTTACAGGAATGACTACACCGTTTCGACGCACAACGTGGGGCATCATAGGCGGACTGCTGTTTATGCTTAGCCTCATCTGGATTAACCGCACCTCACTCTCACAAGCGATAGGCGATTTTCTGGTGGTTCACGACGATCCCCAACCGGTCGACCTGATCCACGTCTTGGGCGGCAATCCCAACCGGGGCAAATATGCGGCCCATCTCTACCGGCAGGGCTACGCCCCCCGGCTCTTTTTCAGCGGCGAAACACCAGGCGACGACCGGCCCGTCAATCCCGACTATATCTCGCAAAGCCAGGCGTTAGCCTTAGGCGTTGACCCCCAGGCTATTGTCCCTTTTACATCAACCGCGACCAGCACCTATGACGAGGCCGTTGAACTCAAGCAAATCCTAACCAAAAACTCGGATATCCAATCGGTCATCATCGTCAGCGACCCCTACCACATGCGCCGCGTCCGTTTGACCTTTAACCGGATTATCGGACATCAAGCCCACCTTGTTTTTGTTCCTATCCCGGCCACGATGTCGTCAGATTTATCCCAATGGTGGACAACCCAATCATCCCGCCGAGTCGTTAGACAGGAGTACACCAAGCTGCTCTACTATTCACTTGTTTATTGGTGGTAAAATAAAAGGCGAGGCTAAAAATGAGGGAATACCTATAAAACTGCGGACTATGCAAAACGAAACGCTAATTAGCGGACGGATTCAAACAAGGAGAGGCTAAGCACTCAACCGAAACAGCTCAATCCCATCTTGTTCAATATTTTGATATAGCGATGTCTGAAGCTGTGCTGCGCGGTGTTCTTGAGCTTGACTCCAAATTAGAGGTGATACAAAAATGCCATATTCAAGCCAGGTCTCGGCGGCTAGATAATTAACCTCGCGTCTAATATCAGGGTTAACTGACTCTAATACAACCAGAATATCCATATCAGCCTCTAAACCGGCATCACCGCGAGCCCGAGACCCATACAAGATCACCGATACAACATCACCCGTAAAATGCTGCTGTAATCGATCAACAAAGGCTAGCGCCGCCAACCTATCTTGGGTTGCAAGTTGATTAAACATGACTTATTTATTACCCATCTGATCTAAATGGTCTTTAACCCGATCAATAAATTTTTGAGCATCTTGCAAAACGCCTTTGGCAGTGGCCGGGTCAACCGAATACATAACGTCGTAGTCACTACCCAGACGGGCATTGAAGGCATTAGCTAAGATTTTAGCATACTCAGTCTCAATAAGCTCTGTCTTGATGAAATGCTCACTAAAAGCCGATAGCACCCCGGCGTGCCGGTGCCGGCGAACACTGCGGCTAATCAATAATGCCTGAGCCGCATAGAACATCGCGTAATAGGCTCTGGTTACCGTGACGTGATAAAAGCCATCCTGTAATATCTGCTCAGCCGCCAACAGGTCTTGCTGTGCACGATTAAGATAGCTTTGTATTTCCGTTGTGCTCACAAAACAACTCCTCATCGCTGTCTACCGATATTGTAACATACTCTTAACCGCCATCCAACCCAAGTAATAAAAGCTAAAAGTACAAGTTCACTTGCAACCCTGCAACCTTACAACCCTACAAACACGAAAAACTCTATGACCCTATTAAAAGACGAACTTATCTTAGAACCCGGCCAGGGCATAAAACACTACTGGCGCGACCTGTGGAGCTATCGCGAACTCTTCTTTTTCCTGGCCTGGCGCGACGTGGCCGTACGCTACAAACAAACCGCCATTGGCATAACCTGGGCCATTATCCGGCCGGTGCTGGTGATGATCATCTTCACCGTTATCTTTGGCGGGCTGGCCCAACTGCCCTCCGACGGCGTGCCCTACCCGATTTTGGTCTATTCGGCGATGCTGCCCTGGCAGTTGTTTGCCAACGCCCTGTCGGAAAGCAGCAACAGCCTTGTCTCCAACGCCCAGATGATCTCCAAAGTCTACTTCCCCCGGCTGGCGATTCCCTTTAGCTCGGTCGTGGTTAGCTTTGTCGATTTCGCCATCGCCTTTTCCATCCTGATAGTCTTGATGATCTGGTACCAGTACATGCCCGGCTGGCCGGTACTGCTGCTGCCCTTCTTCATTATACTGGCCTGCAGCGCAGCCCTGGGCGCGGGCTTATGGATGGCCTCGCTCAATGTGAAATATCGCGACTTCCGCTACATTGTGCCCTTTATTGTGCAGTTTGGCCTCTATATTTCGCCGGTGGGCTTTAGCAGCAGCGTGGTACCCGAACAGTGGCGGCTGCTTTATTCGCTTAACCCCATGGTCGGCGTTATCGACGGCTTCCGTTGGGCTATCCTGGGCAACACCACCATCTACTGGCCCGGCTTTATGTTGTCGATGGGGCTGGTTGTGCTGTTACTGGTCAGCGGCCTATGGTATTTCCGTAAGACCGAGCGTACCTTTGCTGATGTCATCTAATGCAAGATAGGATAAACCACGAATTTCACCAATTTCACGAATAAAAAAATAAAAAATTAGTGAAATTCGTGTAATTCGTGGTTACTTTACCCAATGCCGGAAAGATTTAATTGACCCTGCGCTTATGCTCAAGCGAAGGCGTACCGAAGTTGAGGAGAAGCCCGACCCGGTAGCCGGTTCCTTTGAGGTAGTTGAGCAGCTGGGCTTCATTAATCTCGGTCAACCCTTTGGTGGCTTTTAACTCAACCACAACGTTGCCGTCAACCAAGAAGTCGGCGCGAAACTCACCGGCAATAATGGCTTTGTAGCGCACCGCCAGAAGCGCCTGACGCTGAAACGGAATCCCTTTAAGTTCAAATTCATGGGCCAATGCCTGTTCATAAACCGACTCCAAAAATCCCGG
>JAGRBZ010000161.1 GCA_020433805.1 Anaerolineae bacterium | reverse complement strand
TCACCGCGCTCGAAAACTTGAACCACTTTCGCTCGCTCTACAGCGGTCCCACCCTCGATCCCTTGGAGGTTCTGGAGTGGGTGGGCCTCATCGACGATGCCGATAAAAAAGTAGCCGACTTCAGCAAAGGTATGAAAATACGCCTCAACGTGGCCCGCAGCCTCATCCACAAGCCGAAAGTGCTGTTTCTGGATGAGCCAACCAGCGGCCTCGACCCGGTGAACGCGCGCAAGATCAAAAATTTGGTGCTTGATGTGCGACAGGGCGGCACCACCGTTTTTGTCACGACCCACAATATGATGGTCGCCGATGAACTGTGCGACCGGGTGGCCTTTGTCACCGCCGGTAATATCAGCTTGATCGATGCGCCATCGGCACTGAAGAAACAGTATGGTCAGCGCAATGTGCAGGTTGAATATCTCAATGGAGCCGAAGCGGTTCAACATCAAGAATTTCCGCTGGATGGCCTGGGCGACAACCGGGCGTTCATCGAACTACTGCGCTCAGCCCCTCGCCTTGAAACCATCCATACCCAGGAAACCACGCTGGAGAACATCTTCATCGAGGTAACCGGTCAGGAGCTTGTGACATGAGCCGACTTTTATCTGCTTTAAAGATGGATGCCATCATCCAGGTGCGAACCAATCTCTATACCATCGGCATCTCCGCCGGAGTCATCGTCGCGATAGCGTTGTGGCAGTTGAGCCGTCCGGAGCAACTGTTTCTGGTTATACCAACCCTGATGCTGTTGGTTGTAGGTGGTTCAACGCTGCTTTATGTAGCCGGGCTGATTATCTTCGAGAAAGACGAGGGCACGCTCAAGGCGACCATCGTTTCACCACTGCGCACCTCAGAATATTTGTGGTCGAAAATTATCACGCTGACGGCACTGGCCACGCTTGAAGCTATCGTTATGATTGGCGGTACGATGCTGCTTATGCGCTTTTCAACCGACCTGACGCTGCCCAATATTCCCCTGCTGCTGGCGGGAATTGTGGCTATTGGCGTTATCTACACGCTCATCGGTATTGTGCTCGTCGTGCGCTATAACGCCATCACCGATTTTCTCATTCCGATGTCGGGGGTAGCGGTTGTGCTGCAAATGCCCTTTTTGTATTTTCTGGGATGGGTGACGCATCCGCTTTTTCTGGTCATTCCCACCAGTGCGCCGACTATGTTGATGCAGGGGGCTTACATTCCTTTGGCCGACTGGCAGTGGCTTTATGGGATTGGCTATACAACCATACTGATTGGTGGTCTGGCCTGGTGGGCTTATCGCGCGTTTCAGTGGCATATTATTATGAAGGGTGGGTAACATTATGCAAGCACCACAACTGGTGGGTAAACTGGGGCGCAACGATCTAAAACTGATCGGGCGCGACAGCTTCCTCCTTTTTATGTTTTCCTTCGCGGTCATTATTGCCGTTGTCTTGCGCTTTGGCCTGCCCTGGCTCGACGGCCAACTGACTGAGAATGGCGTGCTGCCTAACGCCACAATCGCCATGACCCTGCCCGATATCTATCCGATGATTGTGGCCTATATGGCTATTTACACCGGGGCGCTGCTGGTCGGCACGGTTTTCGGTTTTGTTCTGCTCGATGAGAAGGACAACAATACGATTAGGGCGATGTTGGTTACACCGGTTCCGCTTAATCAGTATGTTATGTATCGGGTTGGGGGGCCGGTTATTTTGGCTTTCGTTATCATTTTGGGTATGGCGCTCTTCATTAATCAGGCCCTGTTGCCTTTGTGGCAGATGATTTTGATTTCCGCCGGCGGTGCGCTGACCGCGCCGATTGTGTCGCTGTTTTTCGCGACGGTCGCCGAGAACAAAGTGCAGGGCTTTGCCTATTCCAAATTCGGCGGCATATCCGGCTGGACGATCTTGATCGGCTGGTTTGTTCCCGAACCGTGGCAGTGGCTCATCGGTATCTTCCCACCCTGGTGGATCAGCAAAGCGTACTGGTTGGCTCTAGACGGCAGCCACTGGTGGTGGGTAGCGTTTATCATCGGCGTTGTGTTGCAGATCGCTTTGATCCGATGGCTCATCCAGCGCTTTAACGCGGTAGTGTATCGCTAAACGCTGACATCTGATCGCTTCCAAACAGCCCACTATTGATTCTCCTCCCTAACTATGATACAATGGCCTTATATTATGGTAAGTTGTAGCGGGGCCAGGTGAATTATGAAAAATTTTGGCGAATTGCAAACCATTTATCTAGTCATTGGGCTTGCTCTCTCTGTGGTGGTGGCGTTGGTGTTTGCTGCGCCCACCCAAGCCGGTGATCCGGATGATTTCGTCGGCGGTTATGATTTGCAGGACTTCGAGTGTCTTCAACGGGGCGATGACGGGGGTGATGATGATGACGAGCACGACGGTGAATTTGACAGTGTCGTTGACATCGACGAACCCCTGCGTGAGATTCTGCGGACGAGCACCGGGAATGCTGCTGAAGATGTAGAGCGGCTGCGCGGAGCCTGCGATAGACTAGCGGAAGGTGAGGGCCGCCTGGTTCCCATCGAAAAAACGGAAATCGAAGGCTATGTTTATGAATTTGTGCCCGGCAGCGAAGAGGATGAGTGGATAGCCATTCCCCGGGCCGGTATTCCTGTGGCGGCCGAAGGCATCAGCTTCGAGATATATTGGATTTCAGAGGATAACGGCTACTTTTATTTCTACAAGACCCGTTTTGGGTCTGGCCCGATTTTGCTCAATATGCAGCTTCCGCCCGGAACTACGGCCATCAACCCGAATATCCTTGTTGAGTCAACTGGTCGGGAAGAGACCTGGACGATCTATTTCGGCTACTATCGCGGCGATGTCGGCCCGGCCAATATTGAAGATTTGCGTACGCCTGACGGTGAACCTCTACCGATGAGCGACAGCAAATTCTACAACTTCACCGGCATCGATGGGCGTTCGGCTTTACCGGCTGTGGGGGGTATTAAAGAAGAGGATAATTCGATGACCGTTATGGCGATGGCGGCGGCTATTGCCATCATTTTGCCGGTTATCGGAGTTATTACTATTCGACGCAACCGGCAGTCGAGTAAAACGGATGATAGAATAGAGTAATTTTGCTGTTCAAAAGCTAACCCGCTTAAAAACAGAAATCCCCACATACGCTGTGGGGATTTTTATTTTAGTTCCGGTTATAGGACAAACTTCTCCTCAGATCGTTTCGCCGCTCGGCACAAAATCTGTCTGGAAGTCTTCCTCTTTCACGCCGGGGTTGATGATAACGTTGTGACCGATTTTCGCACCGGTGGGGATGCGTGCCCACTTGCCCACTACGGTCAAACCCGTATTGAGCCGGTTAGGGTGTTGGCGGTTAGGAATGTTATCAACGCCATAGCCAATTTCGGCACTTTCCCCAATATGAACATCTTTATCGACAATTGCGCGTTCAACGCGGGCGTGGGCTTCAATAACCACATCGTTCATAATAACCGAGTCGCGCACAATTGCTCCCGGAGCTACCCGGACACCGGGTGAAAGTACCGAGCGCTCAACAACGCCTTCTACGATGCAGCCGTTGGAAATAAGATTGCCACCTACCCACGATTCGCTACCGACGCGCACCGGAGGCTGTTCCTCACTACGGGTGTGGATGACCCAATCGGGATCATACAGATCCAAAGCGGGCGTTTCGGACAACAGCGACATGTTGGCTTCCCAATAGGCCTGAAGCGTCCCGACATCGGCCCAGTAGCCTTCGAAGGTGTAGGCATAGACAGGGTGGGAGTTAATGATCTTGGGTAATACGTCGCGTCCAAAATCGTTAGGTTTCTCGTCGGCCAGCACTTCCTTGAGAACACTGTAATCAAAAATGTAAATGCCCATCGAGGCCAGGGTTTCTTTAGAGCGGCGCGGTTTTTCCTTGAAGCCGGTAATGCGCATATCTGAGTCAACGCTGACAATGCCAAAGCGGTAGGTTTCAAAAGGGCTAACCCGCCGTACACCAAGCGTTACCTGCGATTTTGATTGCTGGTGGAACTGAAGCATAAGCCGGTAATCCATTTTGTAGATATGGTCACCGGCCAAAATAAGGACCGTATCCACCCGCTGCTCATCAACAAAATCAAGATTGCGCCGGACAGCATCGGCCGTACCGCGCTGCCAGCCACTTTGCTTTGGTCCCAAATAGGGCTGTAATAGGCGAACCCCACCTTGCGACCGGTCCAAGTCCCACGGCTTGCCGACTCCGACGTGAACATTTAAGGAGCGCGGCATGTGCTGCGTTAACAGCGACACGTTGTAAATTTCGGAATTGACGCAATTTGATAAGGGAAAATCGACAATACGAAATTTACCGCCAAACGGAATAGCCGGTTCGGCTCGAACCATGGTCAGTACGCTTAAATTTTCACTGGCCCCGCCGGCCATGATCATTGCTAAAACTCTCATACTTATACTGTCTCCCCGCTCGAGATATCCGTTCCCGGAAAATCACTTTCAAGACATCCAGAATTGATGAGCACGTTACGACCGATAGTGATACCACCTGGAATTTGAGCACCGGCTCCCACTACCGTAATACCGGTATTAAGCTTATCGGGCATTTGGTGATTCACGGTCATATCATCGCCGTAGCCCAAATAGGTGCCTGCCCCAATCACCACATTTTCATCAATAATAGTTTTGTCGACTACCGCTCCCGGCCCAATCCAGGTATCATTAATAATGACTGAGTCTTTGACCACCGCACCGGGTGAAACATAGACGCCCGGCGATAAAACCGAATTTTCCACCTGGCCGCGAACAACACAGCCATTAGAAATTAGACTGTCGACGATGCGAGCCTGGGGACCGAGCTTAACCGGAGGACGCTCTTGACTGCGGGTGTGGATAATCCAGTTGGAGTCGTGTAAATTCAACACCCGTTCCATCTCGGCACTGGTCATGGCCAAATTGGTTTCCCAAAATGAGTGGATGGTTCCGACATCGACCCAGTACCCCTCAAAGGGATAGGCATAGACTCGGTCTTGACTAATCATATCGGGAATAACATGCTTGCCAAAGTCGATACGGGGCTGTTCCGATGTTCCTTCTGACAAACGCTGAATGAGGACGTTGGTGCTAAAGACATAAATCCCCATTGAGGCCAGCGTGCCTTTATCGCGATCCTTGGGCTTTTCGTGGAATTCGGTTACGCGCATATTGCGGTTGACGGTCATAATTCCAAAGCGATCCGTCTCGTCGAGCGGAACTTCCATCACGCCGACGGTAAGATCGGCCCCTTTTTGAACGTGGTACTCAAGCATGGGGCGGTAGTCCATCTTATAAATGTGGTCGCCGGAAAGAATAACAATTAAGTCAGGGTCTTTTTCCTGAATAAAGTCAAGGTTACGGAATACAGCATCGGCCGTGCCCCGGTACCAGTCGAGGTCGGCGTTACTACCTTGATAGGGCTGACGCATGTGTACGCCGCCGCGTTGTCTATCTAAGTCCCAAGGCTTGCCAATACCAACGTGGGTATTGAGTGAGTGAGGACGATATTGGGTTAAAACCGCAACATCATAAATACCGGAGTTGACACAGTTTGATAATGTAAAATCTATAATCCGATATTTTCCAGCAAAAGGGACTGCAGGCTTGGCACGTTTGTCAGATAGCACAGTGAGGCGTGTTCCGGCACCTCCGGCCATTAGCACAGCTAAAACTCGCATAGTTTTATCTTCCTATTGCTACTAAAACTATTTAGGTGAAATAGATGTTGAAGAAATTATTAAGGGCTTTTGAGATCGCTGTTTTTGAATAAGGTCTTATTGGCTTGCTATGTAGAGCAATCTCACAGTAAGGAACCTCAGTATAACTTTAGATAGCTTTACTGTCAAAAATGAGGTTAGGAGAGGGGTTGTATGTGAAATTTATCGCTAATCATTTTGTGATGGTGTGATTTTATGACAACTTATCGTCTCATTCATTGTACAACATCATGTTTTATGTTATAATTTAGCAGAATGACATGGGAGGGAAACGATGGCAAGTCCCAAATCAATTGCAGAAGCAGCAGCCATACGTAGGAAAATTCTGGGTGTAAAAGTTCGTCATGCTCGAACACGCGCCGGTTTAGGGGTTACGGAAGTCGGCCAAGTGTTAGAGGTGCCGGCCACGGCAATTACCGAGATAGAACTGGGTCAGCGGCATGTAACCTTGCCCCAACTGGAAGCTATGGCGCTCATGTTTAATGTTCCGGTAACCTACTTTTGGTCCAATGGGGTTCTCAAAGAGCCGGATGTAACCTTTCCTACCCGTGAGGCTATGGCTTTGCGCCAACGGATCATTGGAGCATTGTTGCGCCAGGCCCGCACGGAAGCCGATCGCACCCCAAATGATCTGGCTAATCATTTAGATGTTCCTGTTGCGACAATAGATGCTTATGAGCTTGGGCAAGAGCCTATCCCTTTGCAAAATCTCGAAGCCATTACCGAATATTTTAATATTCCCATCAGTTATTTTATTGATGATGGTATAAAGCCCAGTGCCAATGGTTATCACGAACCCACCTTGAATGAAATTGCCGATTTTTCGCAGTTACCTCAAGAAGTTCGCGAGTTTTTATCCAATCCGGCTAACTTGCTTTATGTTAATATTGCAATGAAACTGAGCGAACTTTCGGCCGATACGTTGCGCTCTTTGGCCGAAGGCTTGCTGGAAGTAACCTATTAAGCGGCTATTTTTGCCGTCAACTGAACCATTCATTTTGTGACTTTGCTATTCGGAGCAAGGTTACAACCTTTTTCCTCTGCACCCTTGCTCCCCTGTTATTTTAACCTGGGTTTAGCCAGAGCCTGGCTTTACCACGCGATCGATGGCCACTTTTTTGCGCTTAAGCTGGTCATAAATGGCATAGTTATGGTATCCTGAATCAAGTACTCATCTTATCACTTGTAAAGGAAAAAATGGTATGTCTAATCAAACTGCTAAAAAACTTCATCAAGATGGAGTGACGCTCTTTCGACGGGGGCAGCTCGATGAAGCCTTTCAGAAGCTTCAGGAGGCGCTACAAAATGCTGACGAAGCGAGCCGCGAGAAGGCCGAAATTTACAACGACCTGGGAGTGATCCATACGCAACGGGAAGATTATGAAGCGGCTTATGAAGCATTAAATGAGGCGATGGAACGCTTTACTAACGCAGATGATCGTAGAGGTCAAGGCCAAACCCTGGGCAACTTAGCTGCTACGCTGCAGTCGGAAGGTGATCTGGAGAGAGCCGTCGAAACGTATAAAATGGCCGCTACGTATCTTGAAGAAGCCGGCCAAAACGATATGGCTATGTATGTTTGGCAGGCAATTAGCAAAATTCGTATGAAGCAAGGCCAGTACATTGCAGCCATCGGCGCTTATGAAGAGGGCATTGAAAAAATGCCGGAAAACTCTTTCAAAAGAAAAATTATGCGGCAAATTCTAAAAGCCCCCAACAGCCTACTTGGCGGCGGCGGTGGCTCTAAGAAAGAAGACGATGACGATTAATTGTTAATCGCCATGTGAACGAGAGGTAGGATACGATGCGGGGACGTACACGGTTATTTGTTCAAATATGTATGACCGTTCTTATAGTGATTCTGGTAGGACATAGCCTGAGCCAGGCCGATGAACGTCCTCGCGTGCGCGTTATCCACGCTGCCACCGGCTTAGCAAACCTGGATATTTACCTTAACGACACCCTCTTTTTTGATAATATTGTCTTCCAGTATATCTCCGATTACGCCCCAATTGATCCTGGTGAGCGCACGCTAAAAGTAAGGCCGGCCGGCGTCAGCCCCGAAGATCAAACTCTGCGCGAAATTAGCGAAACCTACAATAGCGATCAATCGTACACCTCTATCGTCGCCGGTCGGGTGAGGGGTATTGAATATTGGCGACTCACCGACGATAACCGACTGCCCGGCGATGGAACCAGTAAAGTTCGCATTGTTCATGCTTCTATTAGCACCCCTACTACAGAATTTTGCCTGGGCGATGTATGTCGCACGCTGGCTTTCAAAGAAGACACCGGTTACTTTCTTTTAGATCCCGGCGTCTACCGACCAAAAATACGGCTCAATGGCATTGGGTCCACTTCACTTTCTATCCCTCCGCTGGAACTGAAAAATAACAGCGTCCACACCGTTTTTATGGTCGGCCAGTTACAAGATCAGCCTACCGCTCTAGGGCTTCTTTATACGCTTGATGCGGGCGAACATCAGATTGTTACATACCCCCAACCCCCTGTAGCCGGCCCACCCTCCGTAGGGAAGCCGGGTGGACCACCTCCGGCCTTGCCGCCGGTTACCGGAGCTTTTTTATCGCCTCGGGCTATCGGTGTCCTTATCGGCTTCATTTTAGTTTTGGTGGGCAGCTTGGGCTTTTTTATAGCCCGTCGATAGCCCATGGAACGAGCCGTGAGCCATAACTCGCTACCATCGAGAGCCGTCGTTCGCGATAAAAAAACACCGTCTCACAGTATCATTACCATCATGCAGCTCATAGGTTTGCTGGTTTTCCTGTCAGCTTGTGGCGATATTATTCGCGTCGTTCCGGCTGATACGCCTACTCCCGCTATTGAGAATTCAACCGCATCTGAGGACATAGTAGGGCAAGAAAACATTGGCATTCCCAGCCGTATCGTGGCGGAGGCTATTCAACTCGATGCTCCCGTAATCGAAATGGGGTGGCAAATGGTGCAGCAAGGCGATCAAATTATAAGCGAATGGGACATGCCCGATAACGAAGCTGCTTGGCATAGTAATTCAGCCCTACCGGGCCAAGGCAGCAACGTCATTATTTCCGGGCATAATGCCAGTACCGGCGGCCACGTCTTTGCTGAACTCGATGAGTTGCAGGTGGGAGATGAGATTACGCTGGAAAACACCCAAGCCGAAACGTTGCTCTACCGGGTCGTCGAAAAAACAATCGTTAGAAGCTTGGCTGCCTCCGAAGAAGGGCGTCAATATTTGCTGGATGTTAGTCAACCGACGCCTCAGGAACAGCTAACACTTATTACATGCTGGCCTGGCTGGTCAAATACCCACCGCTTAATCGTTATAGCCGAACGGGTTCAAAACCTTCCTCTTACGCCGTAATTTTATCTAAAGTTGGCTTTTGAAGGGGTTTTGTTTTTCCGATAAAGCCATTATAATTTTATGTCAGGTATAGATGCCAGTGATCTCAGCAAAAACTTGACATAAAAAGGCTTTTATGCCAAAGTATGATCAAGCGGATTGTCTACTTTAATTGCTTTGACTATTTTTTAACTCATTTTTGTTACATTAGCATTTATTTGTTACATTCGACTGAATTCTTAAGGATAGCTTTAGAAACAGCGTTTTGCACGTTTTTTATCAAACACTTAACCGTTTGGTTCGTTACTGCAAAACCGGTGCGTTATGATAACCATCTTGGTATTGTTGCTTATAGCCTGCGTAACAGCCTTTTTTGGCTTAGATTTCTTGCCGCAAATTTTAGGCGGCACCCAAATAGAAGTGATGGGCGTCCCTGTAGCTTCTTTAGACAATCCAAATTTACACATCTTATTGGGCGCCGCGGTCGTCTTTTTGCAATTTGCTATTATTATGTTTTCTATGTTGGGACAAATCGGCGATACCATTCGAGAAACCATTAAGCCTGTTGCCCGTCTGTTTTTGTTGGGAGCGTTTTTGGCATCGGCCTACTATATGTTTGAACCGATTATTGCCCCCCTTTTTTTTGGTCAACAAGCGCCCAACATGGCTGCTGTTGTTTCCGATGATACGCTCAAGATTGGTATAATGCTCACGTTAGGAACGATGATTCTCTTTCTCATGGCAAATCGAAATTTGCGCACAGAGTCGGAAGAAATAAAAGCCCTAAAAAGAGAATTAGCCCGGTATCGTCGAGCACTGAAGTAGGAACATATGCGTGAGAAAAAAACTTGTAATTGGACTTTTACTACTTCTTTTAACCCTGGCCTGTGATGTGGTTAAGGTTGTTCCTGGCGAACCTACCTTACCAACCGAAATTGTTGAAGAGACGCCTAACACTCCTTCTGTCTCTGCCGATACGGTAACTAACACGGTTCAAGAGCCGGCGACGCCGATTCCTGCTGACACGGTTACGCCCCTACCCGAGCCGACCTCTACCCCCCTTGTCGCCACGCCCTTTTTTCTCAAAGCTTTAAGCACCACGCCCCCCGGCGCGGAAAATTGTAATAATGATTTAGAGTGCGAACGCGTCCCACCACGACACGGATTGCTGCTGGCTTTTGTGTTTCCTATTTTATTATTAGGTATCCCGTGGTTGGTGGCCGAATTTTTTGTGGTTAAGTATGTCCAGCCCAGAGGTATCGATCTATCTGAAATATTAATTAAAGCGCAAGATGGTCTCTTTGTCGGGGCGGTCATTTCACTAACGGCCCGGCGTATGCTAAGACCGGCATCTACGCGGATGACATGGGGACGCGTAAGTGAATTTGTAGAAAAGTCGCTCGAACAGGAGTTGTTACATCAAGCTCTCAACTATCCTACGCTTGAGGAGTTGGAAAAAAACCTCAAAAATATTGCCGAGAGTTTTATGACGTTACCCGTCGTTAAGGAGCTATCGGAGGATTTTGGGGTTCAGGTGATTCGCTTTAACATTGAAACGCGCTATCCCCAAGAAACTATGGATGCCCTCAACCGCAGGGCGGAAGCCGCTGCCGGTGGTACGGCTTACTTAGCCTATGCCGCTGCCGCGCATTTAGACCCGGAAAGTCGAGAGTCGCGGGAACTCTACCGCGTTTATCAGGAAACGCGAGGTCAGGTTGATGCTGCCCGTAACTTGGGGGGAGGATTAACGAGCCTGGCCAGCATGATTGGCGGCTCAAAGAATAAGTCAGAGGATAATGATGACGACGACACCGACCTCTAATGACGATCTTAAATTTCTGTTAGGGACTCTGGCCAAACAGTTCCTCATTTGGATCCCTATCGTCGTTGGCCTGGTTCATCAATTTTTGATGTTCTTCTTTGGTATCCAAGGTATTAACGTTATTCTCCATCCACCCGGTACAATTTATCCTTTTGTTACTCTGGAACTGGGGTGGTGGCTGCTGCTTACTTTCGTAACGGCAACGATTTGTTTTTTGGCCTATTTCGACCGTATTCGCCCGCGCCGTATGATTTACCCGGCCTATCTCTACCTTCTATTTTTACTCATCCTCGTCAAGCCGATTATATTTGTAGAACCCCCGAACCCAATCCCCCCTACTGACGCGGGCCGCACAAGCGGGCTACCAACATGTCAAGCGCTAGAAGACTGTCAATCCGTCCTGTTTTGATAGCCAGGTCCATTTCAAGCAGCATCTCTAAGATTTCTTCAAGCCGGGCCATTGAGAAGTTAGCGGCTTCTTTTAGCCGCATTTTGGCCGCATAATCGCTGCGCCAGCCTTTAAGGCGAGCAATCTCCGGTGGCGATAATCCCCGTTCGGCCATATCTTTTACCTCCAGCAGCCCGCGTACCTGGGCCGCAATGCTGGCCAACAAGCTCATCGGGTGCCGCCCTTCATCGAGCTGCTTACGAAGCTGATCGTAAGCCCACTGGGCGTTGCGCTGACCAAGTGCGTTGGTTAGCCCGAAATTTTCTGCTTCCTCAGTATAAGGCACTAACAGGTCGACGTCCTGCTTTTGGATCGGACGGGCATCACCTACATACAGCGTGAGTTTTTCGATTTCGCTGTTGAGGGTGCGCAGGTCAGAGCCAACCAAGCGCGCCAGGAGATCGACGGCATCAGGCTCGATGGTGGCTTCAAGCGACCGCACGCGCTGCACAATCCATGGCCGCAAGCTGTTTTTATCCAGGCTGCCAAAGTTGATGATGGTCGCGCCTACCTCTTGTGCTACCTTTAGCACCCGATGATTTTTTGGCAGCATTTCCAGTTCAACCAAAACCAAATCGGTGGTCGCCGGAAGTTGCCTCAAATAATCGAGCAGCTGCTCCATAGCTTCCGATTGACTCTTTAATTGGCTAATATAGCCCTGCACAATGACCACCCGCTTATCGGCCATGAACGGCATAGAGTCGGCGTAGTTTCTTATTTCGCCCAAACGCAAGTCACGGCCGTCGAGCATGGTGACATTTAGGTCCGCTGCTATCGGGTCACCCAGCGAAGCGCGGATTTCGTCTATTTTTTCGTTGCGGGCAAAATCATTGGGGCCGTGGAAAATGTACAGCATAACCGATAGTTACTGGGTTGTTTCAACGCGATGGGTGACAACGCGGGCGTTGGGGTTTAAGCTAATGCTTTTTATTTCCAGGTTGCCAGGCTCACCGCTGGTGGTGTACTGCTCCTGTAAAAACAGCCCTAGCGGCTGAGCGAAAATAGCCGCCCCCGTAGCCGCCAAAATTGCGGCCGGAATGCTGCTCCAGCGAAATCGAGCGCGTGATCCATTCTCTAGACCAATGGCCGTAAACGTAGCCAGCGCCGTCAGTAGGCCGGTTGTCGCCAGCACCGTCCCACAGCGAGGATGTACTGCTAGATTAGCCTCGCCGCCGCGCAGCCGCCGGAGAGCTTCGTTGGCTGCATACTGTACTTCGGCCGTATCAATCGGGCCATAGAGGGTGAAGCCATTCCAATCGCTACGGCCAACCATCGAAAGATTCTCATGGCGTTTGCTTAAAATGTGGATGGTGGCGTGTTCAAAACCGTGATTGCGTCGAATACGAGTAATAAAGGGAGAGTCAAAAAAGCCCATAAAAAACTCCTTTTGCTTCAAACGAGCATAGTGATCAAAAACAAAAAGCCCAAAGTTGTGCCGTGAACAGCGGTTATTATACAACAATTCGCCGTGAAACCCATATGAGACGGCCAACTTTGGGCTTAATCAATATTCAAATCGTGAAAATTACGTCGGTCTGGCCACAACGATAACGCGGTGCGTATTGTTGGTGTAGGGCCAACAGGTTACAAAGGTCAAGCGTTCGTCGTTGGTGGGCGAAATCCACTCCGCGTTTTTGCGGCGAACTTCCGGTGACTCACCTTTTTCTTTAACGATGGTTTTCATCTCGACCACGTATTCGAAGGTGTTCCCCCCCGACCCGATAACCACTTTATCACCAACTTCAACATTGACCAGGTCGCGAAAGACTTCGCCATTGACATTATGATGACCGGCCATCACCGTGTTGCCGGGCTGTCCTAACAAAGCCGTGGTTTTATGCCAGCCGACAGCATAATCAGCCACCTGCCAGATACTGTACTCACGACCGTCTTTTTGAACAACATTCCAACCCACAGGGATAATCTTTGCGTCGATGCCGACAGAAGGAATGGTGACGTGATCGGGAACACCGGAGCCGGTCGGTGCTTCCACTACCGGGGCCGGCTCTTCGACCACCGGCACCGGGGTAGCCGTTGGCGGCACAAGCGTCGGCACTGAGGTTGGAGCCGGAATATCTACGGCTGTGGTTGGTGTTGCCAAAACTTCAATCTCGACCGGCGCAGGGGCCGGTTCTTCCTGAAGAAGCTCGTCTACTTCTTCCTCGGTGTGGACCACAACCGGCACCGGATCATCAGGGTTAAGGGTTTCTGGCAAAACTTCCGGCAGCGGGACCACGCGAGTCGCGGTGGGGGTAGGGAATTTGGTAGCCGTTGGGGTGGCGGTTGGACCAGGGCCGGCCCACGGGGTTGGTGTTGGCGAAGACTCAATGACAGGCAATACGATGGTCGGCGGTACCTCCGCCACTTGGGCCAATGCCTCCGGCGGAGCAGTGAGCACATAATCCCACCGCGTTTGAATATCCTGATAAGCCCAAAAAAATGCAATACCCACTAAAACAATGACCGTCCAAACCAGGCTGGCCACAACAAGCGCAATCTGTTCTAAGATAAAGTAAGGATCTTTTAGATTCATAAGCTTTCTGAACTCGACTTGATCGTATTGTGGTTAAATTTATGAGCCATCACGGCCAAGGCTACAATAATAGCGATTAGTGCCACAATTTGAACCGTTAAATAACCGTTGCCGATGATGTCAGGTCGTGCTTTGAAAATTTCCAGCGCTAGCCGGCTAAATCCGTATAAAATAATGAAGAGCGAAAATGTAAAACCGGGCCAAGGTCGGTAATGAATAAGCAACAAGACAATTAATATAATGACACAGGCAACGGCCTCATAAAGCTGAAACGGATGGCGAAAAGTTCCTGAAATTTCAACAGCCCACGGAACCGTAGTGATGGCTCCTAGCGCATCGCCACCGAGAAAAGCGCCTATATTGGCTATTGCCAATGCCAGCGTAAGGCCGTAAGCCCCTGCATCGAGAAATGTTCCCAAAGAAACCTTATTCCGTTGCAAATAAATCAGTACGACGAAGCCGGCGACCATGGCCCCTTCTGCCGGCGCAAGCGCACTTCGCGATAGGGAGAGCGCTTGCATCGGGTCAGGGATGTAGTTTTCCCAATGCTCTAAAACAAACCACAGGCGTGCCCCGATAATACCGGCGATCAGGCCATACAAACCGGCGTTATAGACGTGATCACCATCGATGCCCATTTTCTCAGCCTGGACGGCGGCTAGCCACAACCCGACCCAGTAAGCAATCAACAAAAATAGCGGGTAGGTCGGCAAAGCAATCGGTCCTATCAGGATGGTCGGCATCATATCAAAAATGTCCAGCCGTTTTCCTTAGCCGTATTTACTCGAACTTAAAGATCAGATTTAAGTTCGGAAATTTTCGACTCGATATAGGCTTTATTGAGCGGGCCGGTAAAAACTTCATGAACCACGCCTTGGTCATCGATAAAAATCGTCGTTGGCAAGCCTAAAACGTTATAGGCATCCACCGCTTCGCGGTCATTATCCAGTAAAATAGGGAAGGTAATACCCATTTCTTCTAGAAATTCGGGAATGGCGTCCGGATTGTCTGTTGAAGTATTATTAATCCCTAAAATGACCAACCGATCCGCATTATCAACCGCCGCCTTTTGAAACTCTGGAAACTCACTTCTACACGGACCGCACCAGGTGGCCCAGAAATTTAAAATAACCGGCTTACCTTTGAAATCACTTAAGCGCATCGTTTCGCCATCAACGCTGACAAGCTCAAAATCGGGAGCCGGATGGCCGGCGACCGGCGCAGGATCCAGCCTGATCGCTCCGTCTGTGGTTACCATATTGGCTCCCACAAGCGACTTAGAAACAATAATCCATACGCCTCCCAGGATAAGTGTAAGGCTGATTATAGCCATCCAAAACCAGAGAGTGCGATAAAAGGGTATAGGGTGATGCTTTCCGGCGTTTGCGTCAACGCTCATCAAATCAGCCTCCTTAGCGGATAGTTAAAACCGTTTGATTGTATAGTAAAATCAGTTGGTTAATGAAATATTAAGCCTAGTAAGAGTTTATCCGCATCATAAAACTTTACTGTAAGCTATCTTCCCTATTTATAAACGAAATGAAGATACAATTCAAATTAACTTACGGTAATCATGAAGGCTTACATTATGTATACATAATTCTACCTCAGGGTCAAATTATGCACAAGGTTTTGTGAAAGGGGTAAAACTGAAGGTTTCCCGGCCAGTGGGGTATAAACAAAAAGAGCGACAGCCGGGCTATCGCTCTTGCAGCGTCATCTTCGAGTAGTCGTTTACTCAACGATGATTTTTTCATCGATGAGCTTTTGCTCGACCAAATTACCTTTGGGGTTAAAACAGAAATGTTGGGCGTGCATTCGAAACTCAACATCAATCATCGCCCGACCCGCCCTGTTTTTTTCCAGGGTAAATACCACCCAGTCGCGATAACTTTCACTCTTATAGGGATTAAAAGAGACGTGTTCTTTCGAAAGGATGTGAAATTTGTTGTTCATGATGATGGCGATATCGCATTCGTAATCAAGGGCCGAACTACCGCGCAGATGGTAGAGATGCATCCGTTTACTGCGCAGCCCCTCGCGGTCGGCGGCTACAATCGCGACCACCGGAATGTTATACGTCATCGCGATGTCTTTCAGCCCTTCAACAATAATGGTGACCTTATCATTTTCATCGGCGGCCCGCTCGGGATAAATGGCAATTTTTTGGAGGTAGTCGATGAATAGCACCATTTTGCCGTTAGTGGCCTCGCTAATTTGGCGAGCCATCTCACGAATGGAGTTGAGGGTGGTGACGGCCGGGCTGGCCTTCATCAATATCAGCCGGTCAGAGTAGTTGCTAATGGTATCGATTGCTTTGGCGGTCTTGGGGTGCTGTGATAGAATCTGATTGAGGCCAACATTCCCATCTTTTCGCACCCATTCACGCGCCCGTTTGCTGACAACAATATTGTGCAAATCTTTGAGACGCAGACCCCCACCTACCATGTCGCTGGTGGGGTCGATGCTTTCCTGACAAATAAGCCGATTGAGTAAATGAATCTCGCTGTGTTCGTATGAAATGTAGAAGGCATACGTGGCCTCATTTAAGGCTAAATTACGGGCCATCTGTAGCGCGGTTATGGTTTTGCCGATGCCTTGCGCGCCGCCCAGTAATATCAGCTCTGTTTTGCGCAGCCCTCCACCGATAAGCCGATCGATTTGATCAAAGCCGGTCGGTACGGGCAGAAACTCATCGAGTTCGCCCTCAACCACCATACGGTCGGCTTCGCGCAGCACTTGACTCAGGCTTCGCGGCGATGGCCCGCCCATCCGTCGTTGTCCTGCTCCCCGGGGCGAGCGGGGTTGGGGCGGCGGGGTATTCTGTCGTGATTTTTCGGGTCTGGATTGAGTAGAGGCCTGAGCCGCTCGCGATTGCAGAGGCTGCACTGTACGTTGTTGCTGTTGCGTCTGTTGGTGCATTTGACTTTGTTGCTGGAGTTTACTTGACCCGTCGAGCGAAAATGTCATGGAGATCCTCTACTATTAAATGATTTAAGCCTCTTTTTATTAAAGCCGTGTAAACTAATGAATGCTGGAAACCGTGCGCTGAAACCGTTGCCGTACTGTATCATATGTTTCTATGAACAGTGTGAAAAAATAGTTAGAGAAAAGTTAGAGCTATTAAAGCTAGAGGAGCAAAATCTTTGTGAGGTACAGCCAGACGGTATAGATTCACTTTTCTTGACCATTATACCAGATTGAGACCGGCAAAACAACTGAGCTTTTAGACTATAACTTTTACAATGTGACAATGCCGTTGTTGGGTGCCTAGTAGTACTACGAGATTTTGACATTAGCCTGGGAAAGAAACCAGGGTTTTCGGTGAATTCGATCAATTTTGCGCCAATAACGGCTC
>JAGRBZ010000160.1 GCA_020433805.1 Anaerolineae bacterium | reverse complement strand
ATTGCCTTTCTGCCATATGTCGCAAATAGCTTTGAAAAAGATGATGGAAGCGGAACCACTCATTTTGTTGGTCCAGGTTGATCAGAAAGAGGTTCGATTTTTGCAGCCATTGGATGAATAGCTCGCCCGCCATCTCTGTTTGGCTGTCATCGTGGGCGTCCAGGCAAACCGCTTCACATAGCGACGCACAGAAACGGTCGAGCATTGCGGTTTTCAGCAAATAGCTTTGTAGCGATGACGGTAACCGGGTCAACACCTCGGCCATAAGGTATTCTTGAAGAAACTGATTATTGCCGGGAATATGGATCTTTAAATCGGCCGATTGAGGCCGATGATGAAGCGAAAGGGCTGCCAGACGTAAGGCCACAGGCCACCCTTCCGTGTTCTGTGCCCACTCGGCCGCGACTTCTTCACTGACGGGCCGATTAAGCCTCTGCTGCAAGAAGCGGGCCGTTTCATCCGGTGAAAAGCGCAAATGGCGCGAGCGAATCTCGGTGATACGCTGGTAGGCCCGCATCGAAGCGATGGGCAAGGGGGGATCTTGGCGGCCAACCAACACCAAATTCAGGACAGGTGCGGGATGTTTCAGCAGCGCTTCCAGAAAATCAAAGATACTCTGTTGATGGATGTGATGGATATCGTCTACTATCAACAAGAAGGGTGTATCTATCTGCTCGAGATCGGCGAGCAGATAGCGAGCCAGCACGGCAACCGGTGGTAAGGCGGATGTATTAAGCAGGGTTTGGGTTTGAAATGACCTGTGGGGAACGGCCGTTTCGATAGCAGCCAGCAGATAGGCGGCAAAGGTATGGAGATCGTTATCGGCACCATCGAGGGAAAGCCACCCCCCCGGTAAACCGCTGGCTTCCAACCACATACTGGCCAGTACGCTTTTGCCATACCCGGCCGGTGCTGAGATAAGCGTTACCGGACGCTGCCGATTTCGTTCCAGACGTTGGAGAAGTTCAAGCCGTGGCACCAGATCCGGCGTTACCGGTGGTGGATAGAGCTTGCTTTTCAGAATGGGCGAGGCGTGGAATGTTTTTACTTCATTCATCAGTCTTTGCCCATAGCGTTGTTTTATATACCTATCTGAAAGATGTATTAGGGTTAGGAGGCAGCAAAAATCATGAAGATATGGCTGAACTTCTGCAATGCAGATTCGATTTAGTTGGTCCGTTACTCTGTGTGCCTAAGTATACTACAATTTGTATAGCTTCAAAAATATGCTATTGAAACTACGTTCCATCGTTCTGTCCACACCCTAACCGCTTTGTTCGTTCCCCGTTTACGAATATCCTAGCCCATCCGAGTAATTACGCATTGACCTATGAGGTATGCCGGGAAGGATAAGCGTAGGCCGGGATGGAATAGGCCGATTGCAAGTCGGGTGCGCTACCCTCGCTTTCTTTAGGAGGGTGGACTAAGTTGTGGCGTACGGCCAGAGCCGCCGCTTCGGCCCGATTGGCGGCGTGCAGCTTAGACAGCACCTCGCTGACGTGATGGCGAATGGTGGAGGGGCTGAGGATCAGCCGTTTGGCGATGTCATTATTGCTCAAACCCTCAACCATGAGAGCCAATACCTCGTGCTGGCGGTCGGTCAGGTCTTGCCCTAACGTCGGGCCGCCGGCGCTGTTGGCAGCCTGAATTAAGGCCTGGGCTGCTTCCGGGCAGAGGGCGGGCCGTCCCTGAGCCGCAGTTCGGATGGCTACGGCAATATCATCAATGGGAACACCTTTTAGTAAATACCCAATGGCTCCGGCTTGGGTCGCCTGCTGGACCAGCGCGTTGCTTTGAAAACTGGTTAGGATGACCACCTGAGCGTGAGGACACTGCTCCCGAATAGCCTGGGTGGTGGCCAGTCCATCCATATTCGGCATCATTACATCCATTAAGATGACGTCCGGCTGTGCTTCCCCACACAGCCGCAGTGCCTCTTCACCGCTAAGGGCCTCGGCCACCAGTTCAATGTCATCAAATGCTAACAGTAAAAATTTAATGCCCATCTGTAAAATCTGATGGTCATCGACTGTCATCACGCGGATTCGTTTTTGGCTTTGCATAGTGCCTCCCCTTTGCAAATGGGCCGGAGACCAGAGACGGAAGTCCGGGGCTAAGGTAATTGGTTAACGCTCCCCTGAAAATAAGATTTGTAGGACAAACTTACGTATGTTCTACAGCTATTTTCATTCTCGTCGTCGTTGCGCAACTTCTGTTACACCTTCTTGTCAGCGGCCAGCCTCGACTAAATAAAGTTTTGCTTCGTTGCTAAACTTGGGTTCTATTTGGTTTTGTGCCGAATCCGGCCAGATTACGGTTACGCACGTACCTTGGTTTGGCCGGCTATCGATATGTAAATTGGCTCCAACACTTTTTGCCCGTTCAGCCATGATGCTTAATCCAAGCTGATGGGGTAAAAGTGTATCGGCGTTGAAGCCACAACCGTTGTCGCTAATTTGGAGCATCACCTGCTCCGGTTGATACGCCAGTTCAATTCGCACTTGGTCGGCGTGGGCGTGTTTGGCAATATTATTAAGTGCTTCTTGCGCGACCCGATATAAGACCAGTTTGATATCGAGCGGTAAGACACGAACCGCCCCCGTTACGGTCAGGTCAACCGGAGCCTGAATGCGCCCGGCCATGCCATCGCCCAACTGCCGCAGCAACTCGCCCAACCGGGTTTCGGCTAAGGTCTTGGGCCGCAACTCCAGCAGCAGCGTCCGCATCTCGGCCAGGGCCGTCCGGCTCAACAGATGAAGCTGCCTCAGACCCTCTTCGCCTGCTTCCGGGTGACGAACCCAAACGCGGGGCAGCGCCTCGGCAATCGCGCTGACGGAGAAGAGGGTCTGCGACACGGCATCGTGCAGTTCTTGAGCCAGCCGGTTACGTTCGGCTATGATCGCGGCCTGCTTGACCTCAATCCGCAACCGGCTGTTCTCGATAGCGAGAGCAACCTGATCGCTGAAAATCGCGGCCAGTTCGATCTCCTCCTGCGAAAATCGACGCGGTCGGCGATAAAAGAGCACAATCCCGCCGTAGACCTCTCCCTTAATCAACAAAGGGACAGCCAACAACGCCTGATAGCGGACGGAGGGATCGGTCAGCCTCCCGTCCATATCGCTGACCGTCACCGGCTGGTGCGTGGCGACAGTCTCGGCCAGGATATCTTGGATCATCCCCAGTCTCTGCTCAGACATATCATTGTCTCGATAACCCTGGGTAGCAACCATCATGAAGGGTTTGTTTTCATCTTCCTGATGATAGATAGCGTTGGCGTCTGTCCCCAAAAGTTGATTGGTTCGGGCAGCAATGAAGCTCAGGATATCATCCAGGCTCTTGTTTGAATTCAACACAGCCAGCATGTCACCCAGGCTTTCGGCAATCTGCCGCCGCTGCTCGGCTTCGATACGTCTTTCGTACTCGATACGATAATGACGACTCGTCTCCACGGCAATCGCTAATTGGGAAAGAAAAGGTTGAACCCGGCGAACGTGATCCGCTGTGAAATAGCCCGGCTCTCGCTTAGCCAGCCCTAACCAGCCAACAACCTGGCCTTTAAGACTAATCGGCAAACCTAACCAGGCGCGCTGGCCCAAAGCCGATAGGGGTTCAAGTTGTACTTGGGGGCGCTTACGAATGTCGGCCACGATAACGGGCGCAGCCCGTTTGAGGAAGGTGCGGTAGGTTTCGTGCCGCGCCAGGTCAACGCTCAAGCCAATCAGCGATGCCGGATTGGACCAGCCGGCTGCGCCGACTAACACCAATCGCCCGTTGTGTAACGTCAACACGGAGGCACCGTCAAAAGGCACGGCCTGTTGCAGTTCGGTTAGAATCAGTTCAAAGATTTGCTCTGGGGACATTACCTTGCTAGCCTTTCGGCTGACAGCGTGGCCTGACCCAAGCTGTACAGGCTGTTGAGCACGCTGAAGCGGAGAACACAGGCAACGGATATTGTGGAATTCGGTCGAGGTTACAACAAAATGAAGTTAAAGAGAAGGCATAAACTAAGTTTTGATTAATGCAGTTTTGCGCGCTAGCATAAAGCGTTTTATAAGCACCGTATCATACTTGATAAGCGCAGCCTAAGTATACCACATAACGGTATAATAAGGCTAAAAGATATATACCTTATCAGCAATATCTAAGATTTGTCCGGTTTTGGCTGTAGTACTAATACTACTACGAGATTTTGACATAAGCCTGGAAAAGAAACCAGGGTTTTCGGTGAATTCGATCAATTTCGGGCCAAAAACGGCTCACGCAAGCGCATATTTTCAGTTCTGAAATTAAAACCCTGGTTTCTCAGACCGAAGTCTCGTTGTAGGACTAACGAAACCGGACAAATCTATTGTGTGGCTGAAACTTCTAACCCAAAGCCACCGGCCCTTGATACTTGGCATCGCTGAAGCCAAGCATTACGAAACCAACGCCGCTTAGTAGGAACAAAAGAATAAAACCCCACACCAGCGCATCTTTGCCGAATGCTTTTGCCACATCAATGCAAACCAAAAGCCAGACAACAATATTAACAAAGGGAATCAGGAGCAAAAGAAGCCACCACCAGGGTCGGCCAATGATCTCCAAAATTATGTATGTATTGTAGATGGGAATGATAGAGGCCCAGCCGGGTTGGCCCGCTTTTTCAAACATCTTCCACAAGCCGACCAGAATGAGAATGATCAGGGCAATCGAGATAATAAAAGAACATGCTCCAAAAAGTAAACCGACAACTTCCTCTCCATCCGAAGATTGCGGGAACGGTATAGCCAACAGTATATTTAACATTTTTACTCCTGTTTTAAATAATTTAGGTTGCTAAGGTGAAAAAAGAATACCGAAAAATCAACGGTATCGACCAAATAACGTGTGGATTAGGGTGTAAGGCGTTACTCCTTTCACCCCCTAATCCCTACTTCCTACTCCTTACTCCTCAATTTTATCCTCACACCAACAGCGCCAGAAACCGCTCTGTATAGTAAGCCGCGGTTTGGGCCGGTGGCGAGAGACGGGGCAATACAGCCTCAAAGGCATGGTTGCACTGGGGAAACGGAATGTGAATAACAGGGGCGTTGGCCCAGCGCAGGGCGCAGTACAAGCGCTTAACATCATGGTAATCGACCAGCAGATCGTGGGTACCTTGCAGCAACAGCGTGGGCGGGCAGCGCTCGCTGACGTGGTTAATGGGAGACAGTTGGCGGTACAGGTCCGGTATTTCTTCCGGTGTTCCGCCCATCACGGCAGCAATGCCGCCGGCCAAACTGGTGCCGTGACCGCTAAATATTTCGAGCAGGTGGTGAACCTGCGTTACCAAACCATTTGGAAAGAGGCGGACAAATCGGTGCTGCGTATCTTCATATAAAGCGGCCATATCGGGCGGTCCCTGGTATGAAACCACGCCGTGTACGCTGCTATCGCCTTCGCTGCCGTCGGGCTGTAAGGCCGGGTCATTGGGGGTGTAGGCGGTCAACAGAGACAGGTGTGCTCCGGCAGACTGGCCGATCAAAACGATCCGCGTCGGGTCTATCTCGAATGTAGCGGCCTGTTGTTTCAGCCATAAGATGGCCTGTTTGACATCTTTGACCATGCCCGGCACCGAAGAATAAGGCGCCAGGGTATAGTTAACGTCCATAACCACGTGGCCTTGCGAGACCAGCCGTTCAAAGAAAGGGAATTTGGTGATATCTTTGCGCCCGTACCACCAGCCCCCCCCATGCACAAAAATCGCAGCCAGACCGGTGCGGGGCACCCCCGGCGGCGGCTGCATGAGATCGGCCGTTAGGGATCGACCTGAGTCGCTGTTGGTGCCGAAAACGACATCGCGATGCAGGGCACCGTAGCGGCGACGACGATATAAGGGTGCCCAGCGATAGGGCCTCAAGCGCGAGCGTAGATCCGCCGGTATTTGGTCAACCCAATCCGGCCCAAAAGCCTGGGCAAACTCGGCCTCGCGAACGGGCGTCAGGTTCCGCACATGGTTTATGGCGATGCCCGCGCTCACCGCACCGGCTACCGCACTGTACCAATCGCGGTATTTAACGCCCCAGATAAGGTACAGCCCGCCCAAAACGGCCAGGAAAGGGGACAGGGCGGAGGCCAGCAGTTTTGGTCCCCAGGCCAGCCCTTGCAGCACCCCCTCTTTCGTATCAAACAAAATCACCGTGGTAAACAGGGCCGTTAACAGACTACAGAGGCGAAGTAAAATGCGCTTGGTGTGGCTCACCCAGGCCATGGCGCCTGCTGGTTTATCCTTTGAAATGCGTTTGGACATACGTTACCGCCTGGCTTATGGTTAAGGGTTGGCTGGCATTGCCGGTACGAATATAGAACTCTTCCTGATTTTTGTGGGTAAGGTAGACCGGCTCCGGGGTTGGCAGTACCACCACCCGGCAGATCGTTTTTCCCTCAATTTGTTCAAACTCCAAAGAGACATAGGGCCGGTATTCAGGGCCGATCATATTGCGAAAGGCGGTGTTGAAGTTGATTTCAAAGCCGTCGGCGTTGGGTTTGCCCTGCGATTGAAACTCTTGCTCTAGCCCGACGATCGCGCCGTCATCGCCTACGCCTAACAGCAAGATGCCGCCGGTGGTATTCATAAAGCCGACGATATTCTTCATAACGGCCTTATGCAGATCCTTATTGATGCGCTGGAGGCGATAATCCCAGGCAAAGCTGGCCTTGAACTCACAGTGCTGCCCCTCACCCGTCTCGATGTGATCAGGAATAGATTTTTGCATAGCCGCTTGAATGTCAAGCTGCTGCGGATCGAGCAAGGTTTTTATCAAGGCCGCGTAATGGCGCGGGTTGGGAATATTGTTTAGAGTCCCCTTTTCGGCAGACGTCTCCTTGATGAGGGTGAGCCTTCCGTAGTTGAAAGTCTCTCCCAGCTTCGATTGGCTAACCTCAACCTCGGTCAAGGTTTGGGTTTGGGCAATTTCACTCATACCAAACAGTCCGCCCCGCCGGCGAACAATTGACTGGCGGTCGATTTCGTAGGTGTCGGTATACCAAGACAGAAAGGCAAGTACAATTATCATAATCTGGAAAGTGGTAATGACAATGGTCAGAATGATATTAAACGGGCCAAAACGGGCCAGTTGAAAATCATTGTAAAGCTCGGTCGGGCTAAACTGTAGCGACACCAGCGAGGCAGCCACGGCCCACACAAACTCAATGATAATTAAGTTTCTGATAAAGACAGCCGGTGTTGGCTTGATGATGATCTTTTTTGACAGGTCCACAACGCTGTTGTTCTCTCTTAGGATTAGTACGACATAATTCCCGCATGGGTCATTGTGAGGAGGCACCTCGAAGCAATTTCCACGTTCGGGTTAGGGGATTGCTTCGCTCCTCTTGCAATGACATCGCCCCACGTGTTATTCCTTATATGACTTACGCAGTTGACATGTCATTTCGAGGAGGAACGACGAGAAATCCCTGAGACATATCTTTGCAAGCAGATGCGATAGGGATTTCTCCGCCTTTGGCTACGAAATGACATAAGCAGGTGTCAAGCACGTAACGCCACCCTTAATCCGGCTCATCACCGAGCCACATTCGCCACAGCAGGATAATAACAAATAGCCCGGCTACCACCATCGAGCCAACATAGCCGATAAAGGCAATCTGCGTCAGCAGGGTATTGGCCCCGCCGCTGGACGCTGCAACACTGACGGCGATAGAGGAGCCGATAATCATACCGATCAACATCACCCCAATAATAATCTGTCGACCTAAGTTCCGCACCGATTGAATATCTTTGCTTAAATCCGATGTATCCAGTTTAAGATTAAATTGGCCGGCCTGGTACTGCTCCAGCCAACTAAATGCAGCGTCGCGTAATGTGGGCATGCGCTGCACCAGCTCGCGCAGCAGGTAAGTGCCCTCTTTGGTGATTACTTTTTTGATATTCTCCTCATTAACCTGCTCTAGCATCAACTGTTGAATGTGCTTGTTGATTACGCCGACAATATCTTCGCGAGGCACAAGCAGACGGGTAATGGCTTCGGCCTGCATAAGTGATTTGAGGGCCAGCGTAAATTGCGAGTCTAAGCGCAAGCCATGTTCCTGGAGCAGGTTAAGCCCGACACTGACCGTCTGGCCGAAACTGCTGCGGGTATCGTACTCCAGATAGCGACCAACCCGCCGCTCAAAGTCCCGGTAGTAGGCCGCTTCGTCTACCTTTCGAAATGGCTTGCTGATGCTCAATAAGGTTTGGGCCAGACCGGCGGTATCCATCTGGTTTAAGGCCATAAACAAATTAATCAAACTAATTCGCTGCCGGAGGTCAAGCTCGCCAACCATACCCAAATCGAGAAAGTTGATCTCGCCGGTCTGTAAATCGACCAGCAAGTTGCCGGGATGCGGATCGGAATGGAAAAAGCCGTCGATCAGCAGTTGTTTAACCATGCTGTGCAAGGTGTTCTCGGCCAGGCTTTGCTTATCAAGCCCGGCGGCTTCGATGGCGGCTAAATCGGAGATTTTGACCCCATTGATGAACTCCATCGTGAGCACTTTGCCGGTTGAGAACTCCTGATAAATGTGCGGTACGCGACAGCCTTGGATGCTCTCCAAATTTTGATTGAGTCGGTAAGCATGATAGGCCTCATACCCATAATCTAATTCAATAAGGATGTTATCGCCAAATTCGTTGAGCATACCCCTCAGGTCGAGATCTCTAACCCAAGTGGAGCGGCGGGTGAAAACCCGAACCGCATTGCGCATAATGCCCAGGTCGGCCCGCACCTGCTGCTGAATATGGGGGCGCTGCACCTTGATTACCACCGACTGCCCAAAGGGGAGCGTGGCCCGGTGAACCTGGGCGGTTGAAGCAGCGGCCAAAGGCTTCGGATCGAAGCCGGCAAAAAGCACTTCGGGCGGAGCGCCTAACTCGGCCGTAATAATCTCACGGACTTTTTCGGTGGGGAAGGGAGGAACGTTGCTTTGCAGTTTCTTTAGCTCTTGTCCCCATTCAACCGGCAAGGCTTGGGCCTGGCTGGAGACAATTTGCCCCATTTTAACATAGATGGGGCCGAGTTCTTCGATCATCAAGCGAACCTTAACCGGCGTACTCAATGGCACCAACGGCTGCGGCGGATCGTAGACCCAATTTTGCATAAAGCGTCGGAAGTCGCCAATGAGGCCCCGATCCAGCAAGACATCCATACTGTACCGCACAAAGGTGTTGAAAACCTGCTGAAGGCGCAGACTTTCGCGGAAGCGATCCAGACTACTGCTGGTTCTCATGCCCTAAAACCTCTTCCTTTAGCTTGCGTGCCTGGCTCATAATCTGGTCGTAGCGACCGGTGTTTGGATTGGAGTCGATAAGAATCGGCTCCGGCTGGGCCGTATCATCGATAATGGGTGGCGATAGGCCAAATAGATTCTCTAAAAAAACGCCGACGAGGCTCACAGCCGTCCCGCCGATAATGGCCCACCATATACTATTGACAATCAGCAAATCGCTTAGGAAAAATTCGAGCAGAATAAACATGAGGGTGTTGACGATAATGATGACCAGGCCGTAGGTTACAAACAGCAGCGAAATCGTCAAAAATTGGACAATGGGCTTAACAAAGGCATTTAGCAAACCAAACATAGCTCCCAAGGTGAGCAAGTGCAACAGCCTCGGTGGGGGAACAGTGATACCCGGCAGCAGCAGCGCCGTTAGACCGATAGCCGTGCCGTTGAGTAAAATCAACATAAGCACTAATTTCCAATTAAATTTCATAGTGTTTGCCTTATATCAATACGGAAACGGGGCCAGCGGTTCAATGTCAGGATTGTCGCCGCCAATCTGATTGGTGCGCAGTGCCCAGACATCGGCACCATGCTCTAAAAAGACGCGGGACACGTTGTAGGCGGCCAGGGCCGGCAAAACCGTGCGCCAACTGATCGCTCCCTTGAACAGGTTGGCCGCAATACCGTCCTCTAAACTGGTTCCCAACTGCTCGATCTGATACTCCCAATCGGCGCGTGCCGAACCTAGGGGTAACAGTCTCCTGCGCAAAGATTTGCCCAGCCGCACCAACCGCTCAAACCGTTCCATTTCCTCAGGACGGCGGCGCAGCCTGGCTTTGATGTGCGCCTGCTGTTTGATGGAATCATCCAGAAACTTTATCGCACCGTAAAGCGCTTGGTTGGAGTCCTGAGCGCAGTTGTTGGCTGCCGTGACGTAGGTGCCACCGGTGCCGTCGCCGGTTCGATACCGGGCGGTCATCGTTTCCAGCGTTCGGGTGACGATCTCCAGAGCTGAGCGCTGCTGTTCGGTAAAGCTGAACGGCTCATCGAAGGCATCCAGTTTGACCATAATATCGGCCAACGGTCGAAATCCGGCAAAGCCCCACTGCCGGTCGCCCATATAGCGGGACCAGTGGAGCTTACCGGCAATCAAACCGTCGATGTTGTTGGTATACACCTGATGATAAACAATTTCAAAGCGCAGCTCGCCCGTCAGCGGCTCGCGCACAATGTCGGCGGTACCGTAGGAAAAGTGGCCAAAGTAAAACCGGCCAAAGACCGCGTAGGGTTCCGGGGTGCGGCCGGTGATCCCCCCATAAACCGAGGCCAGCAAGACTTTGTCGCCCTCCTGCCAGTTAGAGAGCGCAGCGTCGGCATTGTTAGCACCCGGACTAAGTAAAACCGAGGTGATGTTGCCTTTGTGAGCCACAGCGTTGCCCCACACCCCTTTTTTGAGATAGGTGAAGGCGGCTTTTCTCTCGGTGATGACCTCTTGCGGCTGCACTTGCAGCAGCTCGCGGGGGGCTAACGATTGGACAACAAACACGCCGTCATGATTCTGGGCCCCATAGATATACCACCCCTTCGCATTAAGCGGTGATTTTTCGATATCTTGACTGGTGGAAGCCGGCAAACCGAAGAGCGTGGGCAACACCTGCGGCAAACAAATGACTTCTTCGACCCCGTCGAACTGACCGCTCTCTTGATTGTAGTGGACTATCCGAAATGTTTCACTATCAGCCTGCACCGGTCCAACAAACTGAACCAGCGCGTAAAAACGGCCGCTGATCTGCATCGGCTCCTGCTCGATGGTAAGCGTAGGCCGCGCATCTGCTGTTTGGTTCTCTTCCACAGTTACCGGATCAAGCAGCCCGACAACGACATCATCGTGCGGTCGCCCCCCGGCCAGCGACTCCAGCGGATTGACCAGACGCCAATGGTTGAGCCGCTCCGGGTGAATCAGGCCGATACGTTGGCTTTCCTCGGCCTGCCGGTCGAAATGAATATCTTTGGTCACGGCCCAAATCCGTTTTTGCACCTCCGGCTTATCGCTGTAGCATAAATTGACCACCTGGCCGACCAAATGGCGATGGGCTTCATCGGTATGGTACACTTCAAACAGCGTACCTTTAACCATTTGCCGCTCTTCCGGAGCCGGTAAGATCAAGCGGCCCATCCAGGTGGCAATGGGGCGATACCGTTCGGCGGCCACCTTCTGCTTAATGGGATAATAGTCAGGGCGAATGAAGGGCAGATGCCAGTAACGCTCATAGTTATTTTTAGGCCCAACATCACCCGCAATTGCCCTTAATCGCTCCGGCGTTGTCGTCTGCCCGTCAGACATAATCCCGCTAATAACCTCTAAACTATGGTCCATATGGGACTGCCCGTCCGGCAGGGTCGCGGTTTGGGAGAAGTAGTCGGTTGTGCCGGTATGCACCACATTGGCCCCGGCATCGATGGCGCTGATGCGGCCCTGACTTTTGGCTTTGTTCCAATGGGAATACGAGAGCAGCGGCCAGCGACCGGCAAAAAAGATAGCACCGACCTTTGGGAAAAAATCTTTACCGCCGATGAGCTGATACAGATGCTCGACGTCATCAAGGCCCGGATCATCAGACATAACCCCGCCAAAGGTAAAGATTTGAACCGGAGCTTCAAGTGTTCTGTGCAAATAGCGGGTGACGCCCAGTGAAACCTGGGCCCCACCGCTGTAGCCGATTAAGGTAATAGTTTTACCGCTACCCGGCTGATAGCCCTTTTGCAGCAAACTACGGCTAATTTCTTGGGCTACCCCCAGGTTGTTAATGGGACCGTAGCGCGGATCGCTGGAGATGGCGACTTGAAAGAGATTGCGTAAGACAATGAGAAATGTAAAAATGTCGGAAGAGTTTTTCATCTGCCGTTTATGAATCCAGTTCCAGAGACGGGTCAGCAGCCGTTCGCCATTGAGCGGGTTATTGCTCACCGAAAAAGGAAAGACATCGCGCACGACCACCGTCTGACCGGGCAAGCGTTCGGCCAGCAAATCGAGAAAAAGCGCCTCGCGATCTCCCAGCCAACTGCCCGAGAAACCCCCGATGCCGGTTAAGTAGACCGCGTAATAGTCGGCATCCGGCTGGGCATCGGGTTCAGGTGAGGGGGATTGATCCAACGCATCCGTCTCGAGTTGGCGTTTGTTCCAGCCGGCCCACCAGCCCAGCGCCTCAAAAGGCGAGACGAGGGCCATAATGATGATTAAAATCAGTCCCCAAAATAATAAGCTAAACAGCGGATTGATGACTAAATCCATCAGTTACACCTACTCCCCATTTAATTTTTAGATCGTCGGCTAAGAAGCATGGCCGCCTGCTCGGCGACTTGATCGGCTTTGGCCTGAATATCGAGCGGTTCCGGCGTGCCGGTGGTCACCCGCCACCACCAACGGCTTAGCCCATCTAAAGGGAGGGCGGGCAAACGGGTCATCAGTTCGTACACAATCCATCCGCCGGTACAGCAGATCAGGGCCTGCCAGAAGTTAATGGGATAGGCCACCTGTACGCCAACCAACAGCGCCAAAAAAACCCAGATGCGTAACAATCGAAAAATGATATTGCCCAGGTAGGGGAGAAAGATGAAGATACCGAAAATGAGAGGGGCATAACTGGCTTCAACCACCCGCAGCACGTTGACGAAGCTCTGATGGCTATCGAAGATGAACCAGCCGGTAAGCCAAATGGAGACCGCCCAGAAAAAAACGCTGATGATTAAAATGACGACGGACGCGATGATACTGACCACAAAGCGGCCCGGCTTAACCCGGTTGGCAAACAACACAACGCTCTGGCCCAACACATCCGATAAACCGGCGATGAAAAGCAGCGTCAGCGGCACAAATTGAGCCGCCGGGTTGTCGAGTAACACCTGAAAAATAGCCGGTTCAAGCAGCAGGACTCCACGGCCCAAAACCAGAGCATAGAGAATAAGTTGCAGAAGGCTCATGTATTTCCCTCGTCCTCTTGGGTTATCTGAAAGACCTGACAGGTTTCAAGGCAACTATCCAGCCAAAATATTATCCTGAATAAAAAAGGACTCTACCCCGAAGATGACTTCGGAAACCTGTCAGGTCTAGTCTACCTATTGTACCTTTTTTATTCTAACCCAAAAGCAGTGGAGAGACTTCGGTCATTTGGTGAGTCTGCCCTTTGTACGAATGTCCTATATTTGAGAGCGATGGGAGATGAGGTTCCCCCGATTTAATGGACGAAACGAAGGGAGATTTGTTTTCTGAATCCTGGTTTTCTGAGTTCTGTTTGGGTATCTGGGAGTGTCCCTTACCCCCTAAACAACCTCCCTCAACTTCTCCGCAAACAGCGTATAAAAAGAGGACATCTTCAAACAGGCCAGATGCGCACCGGCCACCGATAGGCCGCTGTTAAAGTACTCATCGTCGACGCCGTCGATAATGTCCTTCAGGCTGAAGCTGAGAAAATCGTGGGAATCCCAGACGTTCCACCAGGCGCTCAGAAAGCGCCGGTCGGGAAAGGGGACCGGATTGTTGGGGCCGTAACGCTCTTCGCTGGCCAAAAAGAGCTTCATCTCTTCAAAGACACCGATCTGGGTCGAAATCGAGGCCCAAAAGGTGACGTGGATATCGGCATACTCCGGCATTTGAGGCAAAAAGTGGGTGAAGATATCGTACAAAATCAGGCCGCCCAGGCTGTGGCTAAAGACGATGAGCGGTTCGCCGCCGCGACTTTGTTGATTGCGCGTGGCCTCGGCTAGCGTCTCTAAAACGCGGGCCGGGATGGGGCCGGGATGGGGGACCATACCCCGCACGGCCAAATAATGGAAGGCATCGCCGATAAAGGTGGTTGTTGTCATAAAGTGAGGCCGTCGAAAGAGCGAAACAATGCGGGATAGATAGTGACCGGCCAGCGCGGATGCGCGATGCCAACCTTCCGTAACAATATGGCGCTTGCGGCCGGTGCGGATAAGCGAACTCAACGGATGGTTGTAGAGTGAATAGAACTGGGCTTGAGGAATACTTTCTCCATTCCAGGCCAGCTTTACCCCCAAATCGCCCCAGTAGGCCAGGGCGATAGACACATTCTCCGGGTCGGGGGCGATGACCGGGGCAACATAGTGGCGCAAATGCTGCTCGACATGCTCCCAATCGATATCGTAGCGCCGGTAATAGGTTCGGGTGCCTGCGCCGTGAACAAAGACAATCGGCATTATATTCTCCGTCTCGTGTTACCAAGAACCGTGATCGAAATAGTTTCCGCACTTGCATTTTAGTAATAGGTAACTGGTAAATGGTAATTAGAGATTGAATAACTAATTACCATTTACAAATTACGAATTACCAATTACCCGAAGACCATTGCGGGCAATAACATCCCGGTACCAGGTGGCGCTCTGTTTCCAGGTGCGCTGCAAGGTTTTAAAGTCAACGTGAATTAAGCCGAACCGGGGCCGATAGCCCTCTTCCCACTCAAAATTGTCCAGTAAGGACCACACAAAATAGCCCTTCAAGTTTATGCCGTCAGCAATCGCTCGATGTGCCTCGGCCAGATGGGCGTGGAGATAAGCAATTCGGTCTTGGTCATTGATGGTGCCGTCCGGCTGCGGCTGGTCTGGAAAGGCTGCGCCATTTTCGGTGATATATAAAGGAATATCGGTGTAGCTGGCGGCCAGCTTCAACACGTCGTAAAGACAGGGCGGGTAAATCTCCCAGCCCATCGCTGTGGTTGGGCCTGTTGGCGCAACTTCACGGATACTGATAAGCGGATTAAATGACCGGGCCGCGATCAGCGCCCGACTGTAGACATTAAGCCCTAAAAAGTCGAGCGGCTGGTTGATAATTTGCAGGTCATCGGGCTGTTGCTTGAGCGGGATCAGACGGCGGCGAAAAAAGGTCAATGCCGCTGGCGGATAGTGGCCCCGAAACAGCGGCGCGAAATAAAGCTGCTTGGTCAGCAGATCCATCAATTGCGCCGCCCGAACGTCGGCCGGTCGCGGCGTGGCCGGGTAGCTGGGGCGCACGCTCAACACAATGCCGATGCCCGGCTCCGGTAAATCGGACGCCGGCCGGGGGGCGATATCCCGAAACGCCTGCACGGCCAGACCATGCCCCAACAGCAGATGATGCACGATAGTAAGAACCTGCCAAAAACGGCGCGTGCCCGGGGCCTTGTTCCCCAGTACGTGACCGGCGAAGGCAATAAGTACCGGCTCGTTGATCGTAGCCCAGAGCGGAACGTCGGACCCAAACGCTTCGATGACACGCCCGGCGTAGTCGGCAAAGCGATAGGCTGTGTCGCGATTGACCCAGCCACCGGCATCTTGCAGGGCCTGGGGCAAATCCCAATGGTACAGTGTGGCAACGGGCATAATGCCGTGCTCCCGCAGCGCGTCAATTAACCGCCGGTAGAAGTCAAAGCCGGCCGGGTTGGGACGGCTGTCGCCATTGGGGAAAAGGCGCGTCCAGGCGAAGCTGAAGCGATAGGCCCGCAGACCCAGCGCCGCCATCGTTGCCACATCATCTCTGTAGCGATGGTAATGGTCGCAGGCGACATCGCCGGTTGCCCCGCCTTCTACCCGGCCCGATGTATGGCAAAAACGATCCCAGATGCTCGCCCCTTTGCCGTCCTCGTTCCATGCACCCTCAATTTGATAGGCCGAAGTCGCGGCTCCCCACAAAAAATCGGGCGGGAAATTAAGGTGTCGACCAGGCCGATCATAACTGGATGTGATTGGTTCTTCTCCCAACGCCCGCTTCTACATCGGCCAAAATCTGGTCGGCGATATCGAAGGCTGCCCGTGGTCTACCGACGAGTTGGGCCTGGGCGCGCATAGCCTCCAAGCGTTCGGGCTGTGCCAACAGAGCAATAGCCGCAGGCGGCACCAGCTCCGGCATCCGAATCTGAATGCCCGCGCCTGAACCGGACACAAAATCGGCGTTCCACTCTTCCTGGCCCGGAATCGGATCGATGATAATGGTGGGCGTGCCGCGCGCCAAGATTTCGCTGGTCATCAAGCCGCCGGGTTTGGTAATCACCAGGTCGCTGGCCGCCACCAGGTCATCGACATAATTGACGTAACCCAACGGGCGAAAATCCATATGCGGTCCGGCGGTTATATCCGACAGCGCGTCCAGCAGGTCTTTATTGCGACCGGCCACCACGGTCAAGAGACCGGGCTGTTCGGCCTTGACCATGCGATTCACCATATTGTGGATTCTATCGGTGCCGATGCCGCCACCAAAGATGGTAATCACCGGCTTGTCGAGCGGCAGGTCATGGCGACGCCGCATCTCGTCCATTGGCTTTTCTTTGGCCAGATCCAGCTTAACCGGGATGCCGGTGACATGGATGATGTCAGGGTCAACGCCGCGCGCCAATAAAACGTCGCGGGTCAGTTGGCTGGCCACAAAGTAGCCGGTCATATTGTCGCGCAACCAGGTTGTCTGCACCGAAATGTCGGTAATAACCGCATATTCAGGCGTGTTGGACTGCTCTGCGTAATTTTTCAACAAATGGAGAGGATATTGCATTGTGTTAATAATGATATCGGGCGCACCATCGGCCACAAACTTTTCGAAGCGCTGCACAAACGGACGCCCCAGGTTGGTAAACATCTGGTTCATTTTCAGGGCATCTTCCGTATTATCTTTATACAACCGTGAGTGAAACATGGTGTAGAGTGACTGGGCATTGGTTGAGATCTCATTATAGCCGGAGACAATGGCTTTGCGGGCTGTCTCATTAATGTGGTCGAACAAATCTTCAACGTGAACCTGAACATAAGGGTGTTGGGCTAAAGCCTCACCCAAAGCCTTGGCAGCACTAACGTGGCCCGTTCCGGCCGATGTGTAAAGAATAAATATTCTTGTCATGGTTTGCCTCTTTTCGACGCTATAGCCTTCATTATATGTAAGGAGCAGAGAGTAAGGAGTAGGGAGTAGGGAAAAAGACCTTACTGCCTACTTCGTGTTTCTCCGGCGCATAAACAGCCACGCCAACCCCAGTGTAAGAACGATGGCGACGGCTTCGATAACAG
>JAGRBZ010000015.1:29369-48490 GCA_020433805.1 Anaerolineae bacterium | reverse complement strand
GTTGTCCACTCTGATAATTGGGTATTGACATAGAAGGGGCTATTGGCAAAATCGATTTCGGGATTGGGTGTTTCAAAGTGAAGGCTGGGCGGCAGCATTTTGTGCTTCAGGGCCAGAACCGTTTTGAGAAAACCGGCCACACCGGCGGCGGTATCGAGATGGCCAACGTTGGTTTTTACCGAGCCGAGGGCGCAGAAGCCTTTTCGCTTCGTATCGGCCTGAAAAGCCTGTGTGAGCGCGGCCACCTCAATCGGATCGCCTAAGGGAGTCCCGGTGCCGTGGGCCTCGACATAGCGAATGGTTTCGGCCGAGATACCGGCGACGGCCTGGGCCATCGCGATCACGTGCGCCTGCCCTGTCGGACTAGGAGCCGTAAAGCCTACCTTGGCTGCGCCGTCATTGTTGATGGCCGTCCCTCTGATGACGGCGTGAACGGTGTCGCCATCGGTGCGGGCATCTTCCAGCCGTTTCAGAACCACCACGCCGACCCCGCTGCCGAAAGTTGGCCCCTGCCCTCGGGCATCGAATGCCCGGCAGTGTCCGTCCGGCGAGAGGATACTGCCTTCTTCGTAGAAATAGCCGGCTATCTGAGGCACTCTAATTGTCACCCCCCCGGCGAGCGCCATATCACATTGAAAACTCAACAAACCCTGGCAAGCCAAACTGATGGCTACCAGCGATGTTGAACAGGCCGTCTGCACGCCGATACTTGGCCCTTTGAGATTCAATTTATAAGAAAGATGGGTGGTCAGGTAATCTTTGTCATTGCCGAGGGCAGAAGCCAGCTCGCCTCCTGCCTGTTCTCCCGTGAGATGGGGGAGGAGATTACGCAGCAGATAGTTACTTAAACTGGAGCCGGCGTACACCCCCATATACCTGTCGGTCGTGTCAAGATTGTACCCGGCATGTTCGATGGCTTCCCAGGCACATTCCATAAATAAACGCTGTTGCGGATCCAAAAGCGCGGCTTCTCGGGGGCTAAAGCCGAAAAAGGCGGCATCAAAGTGATCGATCTCCTCCAAAACGGCCCCGGCTTTGACGTAGTGAGGATGCTGTAACAGCGAGGGATCGACTCCGGCCTCGATCAACGTTTCATCCGAGAAAAAGGTGATACTCTCGGCTCCGTTTTTGATGTTGTCCCAAAACGCATCGAGGTTTTTGGCTCCCGGAAAACGGCCGCTCATGCCAACAACGGCAATCGCCCCAAAGTCATTGGCTTCAGTCATCTCGACTTTGCATCCTCTCTGTTCTCATGGCTTGCTGCCGCTTTAGGAATTCTCGTTGTTTGGCGGCTCGGTCGCTGATTTGTTGATTGGCCGTCGCTGATAAGGTCGGCTCTTCCGGTTTCTTCATCCTTGGCTGCTCGCTTAAATATTGCGCCAGGTCGCTGATGGTGGGATGGTTAAACAGCGCCACCATGGGGATATCGCCGGACCACATTTCCTGAAGTTTGTTGCGCAGCCGGACCAGGTGAACGGAGTCGGCCCCCAAGTCAAAGAAGTTGTGATGGATACCGACCTGGTCAATTTCCAGCACCCCTTGTACCATAGTCGCCAATGTTTGTTCTATATCTGTCCGGGGCATCACCAGCGCCATCTCGGCGATCCTTGTCTCCGGGGCCGGCAGCGCCTGGCGATCGACTTTGCCGTTGGGGGTCAGGGGTAATGTCTCTAGGAGAATATAGGTAGTAGGCACCATATAGGCCGGTAGCTTCTGTTGCAAATAGCTTTCGAGTTGTTCGACGGCATTGTTTTTACCCTGGGTCGGTTCGTCCATATTCCACTGGGTCATCTGGGCCGGGGCGATTTTGCCACCCAGAAAGCTCTGAAGCAGAATATGATTGGCGCTCAGCCCCATAATTTCCGGCAGCGCCTCAAAATCTAGCCAGCCGATGGGACACAACCCAAGTTCGTGAGCAGGTGCTTCTTCCATCAACAACTGCCCTATATAGCCGGCTTCCAGCAAACAGAAATCACGGGCGCGATCCCCGTACATCGGTTCGATAGCATCCAGATGCCCTACCTGAAACAGGGCAAAGGCTGCGCTCTCAAAAATCGGTTGGTTTTGATCGTAGTTTCTCCCTACGAGCGGCGTTTTATCATCTAACAACACCAGGCGATGTTGCCCCGGATGATAATAGTAGAAGCCGCCGCTTATGCTCTCGATCTGGTCAGGTTTCAGGTATAAATAAGTCTGAACAGGATACAAACTCCCGGCCGAGGGATAGCGATATTTTGGCAGCGGTGCGTCGGCCACAGGCATCTGGCGCAAGCAGCTCAAAAACCGGCTCAATGTTTCCAGGTCGATGGGGTCTGCCTGAAAATGTCGATAGCTTTGCCGGGCTAAGTAGCGATGGGTTATGCTCTCATCAAACGACGCTGTCGGCAGATCGATAGACGTTTCAGCGGGTTCCGATCGGCGCAGTCCCGGCTGAGAGAGCTTGAATTCAAGGCGCTCCAATGGATCAAGGATGATGTCAGCCGGCCCGGTATCGACCTGAGGCACCACATAAGCCACGAGCTGCCGGTGGCCCCGAGGCTCGCCCACGGCGGTCACAACCGCTTCTTTGATGTGAGAATGCTGTAGCAGGGCGGCCTCGATCTCTCCCAGTTCGATACGATGGCCTCTGATCTTGACCTGGAAATCCTCTCGGCCCAGAAACTCGATATTGCCGTCGGGGAGATAGCGACCCAGGTCGCCGGTTTTGTACATCCGCTCACCGGTATCAGGGTGGGTGATGAAGCGGGCGTCGGTCTTTTCGTCATCGCGCCAATAGCCCTGCGCCAGGCCGATACCGCCGATGTACAACTCACCCGGCACCCAGATGGGACAGGGTTCCAGCCGCTCATTCAAGACCTGCCAGGATTGGTTGCGCATCGGCTTGCCATAGGGAATGCTGCTCCAGGTCGGGTCAACGGCCTCAATCGGGTACAGGATCGACCAGATCGAGGCTTCGGTCGCGCCACCCATACTGATGAGCTGAACCTCAGGCCAGACGGCTCTGATCTGTTCCGGCAAGGTGACCGGGATCCAATCGCCACTAAGCCAGACCAGCCGCAGGCTCTCAAGCCCCGACCGGTCGGCCCGGCTGCCCAGATAGTCGATTAGCATCTGCATCAAGGCTGGGACCGAGTTCCAGAGCGTGACTTGATGATCCCGCATCAGGTCACGCCAATGGGCCGGGTCGATGCGCAGTTCGGCTACAGGCATCACAATCGCTCCCCCGGTGGCCAGGGTGCCAAAGATGTCGTAGACCGACAGGTCGAAGTTTAGGTTGGACAGCGCGAGGACCCGGTCGCCGGGACCGATGGCAAAGCGGTCGTTCAGGTCCAAGATTGTATTGACTGCCCCCCGGTGGTCGATCATCACCCCTTTAGGCAGGCCGGTTGAGCCGGAGGTATAGATGACGTAGGCCAGATCGGTGGGCTGCTGCACAATGGCGAGCGGCGGCAGAGAATCGTCTGTAACTAAGGTGTCCACGCCTAAGCGCCGAACAGCTGGGGGCCAGGTCAGCGTCTCATCGAGCCAACTTTGGGTCAGCACCAGATCAACTTCACCCTGATCCAGTAGATAACACCGGCGTTCATCCGGTAGGTCGGGATCGATGGGGAGATAGGCGGCCCCGGCCAGGTGAATACCCAGCACAGCGACGATCTGTTCCCAACCTTTGTTCATAACGACCGCCACCAGGCTGTTGGGTTGCGCCCCATGTTGTCGCAGCCGGTGGCCTACGTGATTGGCCCGCCGGTAGAGTTGGCGATAGGTCAACGTAAGCTCAGGCGAGATGACCGCCGTTGCGTTGGGGTTGCTCTCCACCTGTTCGAGAAAGAGGGTGTGCAGCATGGCATCGGAGACCGGGGCAGCGGTGGTGTTGACCTCGGCCCGTTGGGCTAATTGACGCGCCGGTAACGGAATCTGTCGGGTTACTTCCCAGGCTGCCTCGTCATCGGCCAATTGCTGCAACAGCGTGCCGTAGGTCTCGAACATAACCTCCACCATCCCCGCCGGGAAAAGCTGCTCGACCGTATCCCAATTGTAGGCCAGGGCACCGGCCTGCTCAACAACTTGGTGATCCAACCACACCTGAGGCGTCTGGCCGATGCTGTAGACCATCTTGCCAAAATCGTCGGTCAGGGCGCTGTCCTGCCGGGACGCATCGAAGGCCAGCGCGCCGGTGAAAACAACCGGCATCAATGCATTTTGCGGCCCGCCTCGCCGACGAGCCAGTTCACGTTGGACCCGGACTCCACTCATATAGCGATGGTCCAGATCTCGCCACAACTGCTGCTGTAAACGACGCACCCGCTCGGTAAACGGCATCGCCTCCGAATGATCGACCTCTAGCATCGTTAACGAGGTGAAGTCGCCGACGATATCGTTTACCTGGGGATGCAAGGGTAGCCGGTTAAAGAGGGTCAAGTTGAGCGTAAACCGGGGCTGCTTGCTCCACGCGGTCAGCACGCTAGCGAAGGCCGTTAGCAGTACTCCGGTGGGGGTCAAGCCAGCCTGGGTAGCCCGCTGTTTCAAAGCCTGCCAACTTGCTTTGTCTAAGTTCATGGTACGCCGTTTAAAGTGTGGTTGTGCGATTTGCGCCGGATTTTGGGCCAGCGGCAGTTCGGGAGCCGGTGGCAAGGTATCGAGCCGATCAAACCAGTAGGCTTCGGCCTGTTCATACAGCGCTGTTTCAGCCAGTTTGCGTTCGGCCAGAATGTAGTCGCGGAAGGAGAGGGTCAGTTCCGGCAGCGGATAGTTCGGAGTATGATATAAGAGCGCCCATTCTTTGAACAGCGTAAATAGGCTCCAGGCATCGGCAATCAGCCCATCCAGACTGATATGCAGCCGCACCCGACGGGCATCGAGACGGGTGGCTCGAATATTAAAGAGAGGCCATCGATCGGCGGGCAGTATTTCGTGAGACATGTCTTGCCGAATGGCGATCAGCCGTTCAGTTTGTTCAGCTTCAGCCAACCCCGTCAGATCGAGCATCGAGATTTGATAGGCGGGTACTTCCTCCAAAATCTGTTGTTGGCCGTCGGGCAAGACGACCATGCGCAGCATGGCGTGCCGTTCGATCAACATTTGCCATGCCGCATTGAGACGGGGTACGTCGAGACTCCTACTTTCAAACTCCATGTAGCCGTGGGTCGAGACATTGCCCAATTCAAAGGCATCGCTGCGACCGAGCCAATAGGCGTGTTGAATGTCGGTGAGGGGGAAGGGATGGTAGCGCTGTTCCGGGGCCGGGATTACTGTTGGCAATTCCACAAGGGCAGCTTCTGCATCTACGTCGGATAGGCGTTCATTGATGTAGTTCGCCAGGCCGGCAATGGTCGGGGCTTCGAAAATCTGGCGTAGGGGAACTGTTATTTGGAAAGTCTGGCTTAACCGGCTCATCAGTTGGGTCGCCAGCAGCGAATGACCACCCAGTTCAAAGAAGTCATCATGTATGCCGATTGGCTCACTCCCTAACACCTCAGTCCAGATGGCTACCAAACTTTCCTGAATTGGGGTATGGGGTGGCGCATAAGCAGGGCCAACACGCCGTTCCGGCGCAGGTAAGGCCTTCCGGTCAATTTTGCCGTTGGGTGTCAACGGTAAGGTATCCAACATCACGAAAGCTGAGGGCAGCATAAAGTCAGGTAACTGCTTCTGCAATAGCTGTCGTACCTCATCGACCAATTGCTTCGAGCTACTCCAATACTGTTCAGACTTATCTGCTGATTGCGCCTTGTCTCGCCTACGTGGCGCTGATTGACCTTGCCGGGGCCGCAGTCCGAAAATGTTGTAGAGACCGGTATCGCTTAGGACCCTATTCTGCTCGACCGTCACCTGGTAGCCATTGCTTTCAAGTAGATCGATCGTCTGCTTGAGTCGATTATCAATATCGTGGACTTCTACGACCAGTTGCCTAATTTTAGACCAGTCTTGCTGGTTGATACCATTTAACACATCCAACTCACTCTTCTCGACATCAATCTTTAGCAAATCGATGATCTCAACATCATTCTCCCGTATAACTTGTGAAATGGTTTTCATTTGACAGGTGAACGGCTCTGTAATCCCCCGGATTTCCAGAAGCTCATCGATCATCTGACTTGTAGCTGAATGGGGCTGATTAGACAAAAACATTTTCACAGTCTCATACTCATCCTGGGGATCAGCATAGCGTCCGGAGAGAACCGAAATGTGAGGGTAGTAGTTGAATGAGGCCTGACCTGCCTCGCTAGCCAGACCACAATTAAACAGCTTCACGTCGATGTTGTAAAGCAACGTGTTGAGCTGGAGAACGTCAAAAATGGGGGGGATAGGTTCAAAGGCGTAGACCGTCGCATTTTTACAGGCGTAACTGGTGAATAGGGTGAACATGCCGATATGAGCGCCTACATCAAAGATACAAGCCCCCTCATCCAGGGTGATACCATACTTCAGATAGCTTTGCTCTTCAAAAACCTCTCCATAAACGAACTCCGTCTCTAGCTGGTTCAGGCAAATAATATCCATGCCGTTCGGAAGCGCGTAATGAAGGCGATCCGCCAGCAGCCCTTCGTTTTCTAAGCGAAGCATCTGCCAGACCGGTCGCGCATTTTGCTGGTTGGGGACTACATATGCTACCAGCCGTTGGTCACCCGGCTTGGTTTCTCTGGTGACAACTGTTGCCGCTTGAATAGCCGGATGCTGGACCAAAGCGGCTTCAATTTCACCCAGCTCAACCCTGAAACCTCGTATTTTAACTTGGTGGTCAACTCGACCCAAAAAGACAATACTCCCATCCGGCTGATAACGCCCCAAATCACCGGTTTTGTATAACCGTGCATCCGGCTTTTCCCCGACCTGATCGGGAAAAGGATGGGTAATAAATTTCTCGGCGGTTAAGGCCGGTCGCTGATGATAGCCGCGGCCCACCCCAATGCCACCAATGTAAATCTCACCGGCCACCCCAATCGGTACCGGGTGTAATCGCTGATCCAAGATGTGGATTTTTAGATTACTAAGTGGATGACCAATCGGTACTACCTCGGAACCTCTGTCGGCGTGACAATGCCAATGGGTGACATCAACAGCTGCCTCGGTTGGACCATATAGGTTGTACAATTCAGCCGTGAAGTGCTGGAAGAAACGCTGTTGCACCACCCAAGGCAAGGCTTCTCCACTACAGATCACGCGCCGGAGCGACGGGCAGCGGTGCGGCTCAATAATTTCCATGAAGATTTGTAACATCGACGGTACAAAATGAAGCGTTGTAATTTGTTCGGCTTCGATGATTGACTGGAGATAGCTCGGATCTTTATGGCCGTCCGGTCGAGCGATAACCAACCGAGCGCCGAACAGCAACGGCCAGAAAAATTCCCAGACCGAGACATCAAAACTAAAGGGGGTTTTTTGGAGGATCCGGTCCGCTGCGGTTAAAGTGTAGGCGTGCTGCATCCACACAATGCGGTTAACTATACCCTCGTGGGCGTTCAACGCCCCTTTGGGTTGGCCGGTAGAACCGGAGGTGTAAATCATATAGGCTAGATTATTGCTCCTTACCCCACTATTGGGGTTGTCCGGCTTTTCTGTGGCAATGAGCGACCAATCGGTATCCAAGCAGATGACGCGGGCTTGATGGTCAGGTAGGGCATTGAGTAGATGATGTTGGGTCAGCAAGATAGAAACTTGAGCATCATCAAGCATAAAGCGCAATCGCTCGGAGGGGTAAGTGGGATCAAGAGGGACATAAGCTCCACCAGCCTTCACTATGCCATAAATGCCGATGACCATCTCTAAGGAGCGTTCGACACAAATGCCGACCAAGCTTTCGGGTCCGACACCCAACGAAATCAGATAATGCGCGAGTTGATTAGCCCGACCGTTGAGTTCTCGATAGGTGAGTTGCTTGTCGTCATAGACCACGGCCACGGCCTCAGGGGTGCGTTCGACCTGTGCCTCAAACAACTGGTGCAGGCACTTGTCTTTAGGGTAATCGGCTCGAGTATCATTCCACTCGACCAGGATTTTGTGACGCTCCGCTTCGGTCAGCAGGGGCAAATCCATAATGCGTTGTTGAGGATTTGCTACAATACCGCTCAGCAACATCTGAAAGTGGCCCATCATGCGGTCGATGGTGGTCGCTTCAAACAGATCAGGGTTGTAGATGCAGTAACCGTCCAGTTCGTCGGCCTCTTCCCAGAGATGGAGTTCCAGATCCAGACGGGCGCTGTACACGTCCGTTTCCAGGGGGCTGACCCGCAGGCCCGGTAGTTCAAATGCACCAAGTGGGGCATTTTGGAGTGCAAAAGCCACCTGCACCAGAGGGCTGTGGTTTAAATTTCGATCCGGTTGAAGCGCTTCGACTAACCGTTCAAAGGGCAAATCTTGATGATCATAGGCTGTCTGGGTCACCCGGCGAACCTGAGCCAGTAGCTCCAAAAAGGTCGGGTTGCCTGATAGGTCGGTGCGTAGCACCAGGGTGTTAACAAAAAAACCGATTAGAGGCTCGATCTCTTTGCGGTTGCGGTTGGCGATAGGCGAGCCGACGACGATATCCTCCTGACCGCTGTACCGCATCAGCAAAATTTGGAAAGCGGCCAGCAAGGTCATGAACAGGGTCGTGTCTGACTGCCGGCTAAGTTGCTGCAACTGCCGGGTTAACTCGGTGCCAATGCGAAAACGTACTAAACTGCCTCGAAATGTTTGAATCGGGGGGCGAGGTCGATCGGTCGGGAGCTGCAGCAGTTGCGGCGCGTCGGCAAGTTGATCTTGCCAATAGGCCAGTTGCTTCTCCAAGACCTCGCCCTGTAACCAGTCGCGCTGCCATACGGCAAAATCGGCATACTGAATGGGTAACTCAGGTAAAGAGGCTGGTTGGCCCTGAATAAAAGATTTGTAGAGCGTAGCTATCTCTTGTACTAAAATACCCAACGACCAACCATCCGAGGCGCTGTGATGCATGGTCAGCAACAGCACATACTGTTCTGTAGCCAACTGCAACAACTTTGCCCGCAGCATTAAATCCTGAGATAAATCAAACGGCTCCAGGGCTTCCTCTGCAGCCAGACGCTTTAGTTCGGCCTCTTGTGCATCGGGGGGCAACTGCTGCAAGTCGATAAAATCTAGACTCACCGGCCTACTTGCCCCGATTATCTGGCACCCTGCATCCCCTATCAGGGCAAAGGTGGTGCGCAGGCTCTCGTGGCGTCTCACGATTTTCGTGAGCGTCTGTTGCAAAGCAGCCGTATCAAGCCGACCAGCCAGCTTTAACGCCAGAGGAATATTATAGGCCGCCCCAGTTCCAAGTTGATCCAATAACCACAAACGCTGCTGGGCATAGGAGAGGGGCAACGCCCCGGTTCGAGGGACGGGGTGGATCGAGGGTTGCGGTACATCATCCTGAGCTTGGCGTAAAAACTCAATGATCGCTGCTTTGTGATCTCGCACCTGATCCCGCAGAGCGGGCGTAATGGCACCTTTGGGTGATCGCGAACGGAGTTGGTCATCCTCGATCCATAGCTTTACACCCCGGCTGTGGAGCGCGGTTATTAGCTGTTCGACAGTCGTTTCTACCATACTTCTTCCTCTTCATCTTCGTTCGATATCATTTGCTCATCAGGACTCATGGCTTGGGCGGCTTTAAGTGCATCGAGCCGTTCAGCCAGGCCGGCCACCGTGGGGCGTTCGAATAAGTCTCGCAGCGGGATAGTCACCGAGAAGGCTTCGCGTACTCTTGAGATGACTTGCGTGGCCAGGAGCGAATGGCCGCCCAGATCAAAGAAATCATCGTGAATACCTACTTGGTCAAGCCCCAATATCTCTGACCAGATGCGAGCAACGCTTTCCTCGGTTGCTGTGCCGGGTGGAATAAAATTATTTGAGATTGCACTGCGCAGCACCACCGGCGAAGGCAACGTGCGGCGGTCTATCTTGCCATTGGGTGTAAGAGGCAGGGCGTCTAAGATCATAAAGGCTGAGGGTACCATGTAGTCGGGCAACTTGCTCTGCAAATATTCGCGTACTTGAGGTATCAGTGTGCGATACAACTTGCCCAGCAGTGGGTTGTTACCATAGGCCGGCCACGAGCGGGGCGACTGTTCCGGAGCGGGCATCGTGTTGAGCATTATGCGGCTGTTAGTCGTTTGCCGGCTGAAGAGTACATCCATTGCTCCCGGTGCATAGGCTGACCACGAGATGTGAACTGTGTAAGGCAATGCCTCACCCAAGGCCCATAGTTCTTCAGGATCGACGCCCTGATCGATGCCGGTCAGATGCCGGCGCAATTGGCCGACCGCCTGCTCTTGGGCATCGGCCAGCCATGCCAGGGTCTTCATTTCTGTTTGAAGGCGGGCATTGGGTACCCTGCGCAGCCCCAATTTCTGCGGCTGTTGCTCGGCCAGTTGTTGGCGCAGCGTGGCTACCGTGAATCCGGCCTGCTGCCACTCCAGCCAGTCCACTGCTGCCTGCGGTTGACCGTTTTCTGCCGGCCGAGCATCGGTGGGTCCCACCTGCAAGACCACTTGATACCGGAATCGAGTCAGTTCGTTGTGATAATGGCCTCGTTTTAGCGAAATCCATACCTGTTCGATCGGGAGCAGATCGTCCTTTAGAGTGTAGAAGAATGTCGGGTCGATTAACAACTCTTCTTCATCCAGCAATCGCTGCTGCACCTGCTGTTCGAACTGCCTGCGGGTCACCTCGTCCGTCGCTTGATACAATTGTACCGACACCTGGTAGGCCATCGACAGCGCATAGTTACGGACATCACCTACATAAATGAAGCCGCCGGGCTTGACTGCCTTGGCCGCGCCGGCTAACACCCGCCGTAGATAATCGACACCGGGGAAGTATTGCACAATCGAGTTTAGGATGACCACGTCGAATGCGCCGGACGGGATATCTGTGAAATCATCGGCCATACAGTCTAATAAGGTGACATGTCCCAGATCGGTTGAGGCTTGTTTTAATTTTTGAATGTGTTGGAGGGCGGCCTGTGAGTAGTCAGTTCCCCAGTAGGTTGTACACTCCGATGCCAGTCGCGACAACAGCAGCCCTGTACCACAGCCAATTTCTAAAACCCGATCAGGCTTGAGCGCCCGAATCTCGGCCACGGTATGCTCAACCCACTCCTGCATTTCCGTTTCAGGAAGGGGCAATCCTGTGTAGGAGCTGTTCCAGCCGCTGAGGTTGAAGCTCACATCGTTTTGTAAAGAAGGTTGCCCATAAGTCTCTTCATAGAGATTCTGCCAGAGCGACACAAATTCCATCTGAGCTGCTTCATTTACCTCTGTTGGCATCAGATAGGCGACCAGTCGCTTGTCATCGGGCTGCTCTTCGTGCATCACTACAACCGTCTCTTGCACACTTGGGTGTTGGGCAAGTATCGATTCGATTTCGCCCAATTCGATCCGGAAACCGCGCAGTTTGACCTGATGATCGATCCGCCCTAAAAATTCGATATTGCCGTCCGGTAGATACCGCACTACATCACCAGTTTTATACAATCGTCCTTCACGGAAGGGGTTGGGAATGAATTTCTCTGCTGTTAGTGCCGGACGATTGTAGTAGCCCAGAGCCAAACCATCGCCGCCGATATACAGTTCGCCTGGCGCACCTATGGGAACCGGCTGAAGATACCGATCTAGTAGATGGATTGTTGTATTAGAAATTGGCCGACCGATAGGAACTGTGATGGCGTCTGCGGGTATGTTTTTAACGCGGTACCAGGAGGTAAAGGTGGTACTTTCAGTTGGTCCATAGACATGCAGCAAAATCTGCGGAGACCCGTTCTGGAGAACCGTTCTGACCGGCGTCGGGTCAACGGCCTCACCTCCAAACAGCAGGCAGCGCAGTGATTGAAACGCATTGGGTACAGACTGTACAACCTGATTGAACAGTGCGGTCGTTAGGAATAGGATGCTGATCCGGTGCTGATGAAGATAGGCGGCAAATTGGTGTGGGCTTAACATGATTTCCCGCGGAACCCCGACCAGTATGGCACCGTGAAGTAATGCCCCCCAGATTTCAAAGGTCGCCGCATCAAAAGAGGCATTCGAGGCCTGGGCGATGCGGTCGGCAGGGGTTATGTCAATATAGTTGGTATTGAAGACCAAGCGACTGATGGCCCGATGGGGAATGGTCACACCCTTTGCCTTGCCCGTTGAACCAGACGTATACATGACATAGGCCGGTTGAGCAGGGTCAACCGCACTAACGGTCTTGGTTTCCGGCTGTAAGGCAATCGCATTCCAGTCGGCATCGATATAGACCTGGCTGGCCGGACTGGTAAGAAATTTGTCTGCAAACTGCTGTTGCATCACCAAAACCGGCGTTTGTGAATCTTCAACCATAAAAGCCAGCCGGTCGGTAGGATAGGTAGGGTCCAACGGCACGTAGGCTCCGCCGACCTTAAGGATACCCAGAATGCCCACGATCATCTCGATGGAGCGTTCGACGCAGATGCCGACCGGTGTCCCCGGTTCTACGCCCAACAATTGCAGATGATGCGCCAGTTGGTTGGCGCGAACGTTAAGTTGGCGATAAGTTAGATACTGATCCTCCGCGGCTTCCGAACGACCATCACGCCAAACCTTTCGGATCGTTGCCGGGAAGACAACCGCTACCGCGTCTGGAGTGCGCTCCGCTTGGGCTTCGAACAACGTATGGATACAATGAGTCCGGGGGTAATCGGTGGTCGTGTCATTCCATTCGATTAGAATCTGGTGGCGTTCCGCTTCACTTAGCAGCGGGAGGTCAAAAACGCGCTGTTGAGGAGCGGTTATGATACCGGCTAGCAGATTCTGAAAATGCCCTATCATCCGCTCGATGGTGGTAACATCAAACAGGTCGGTGTTGTAGATGCAGTAGCCTTCCAGTGCTCCACCCACTTCCTGGAGATGAAGCTCAAGGTCCATTCGCACATTCTGAAACTCCAAATCTATCCTGGTGACACGCAATCCCGGTAGATCAAGGGTTTCCGGTAACTCATTGTGGAGCGTAAAGAGCACCTGTACCAGCGGATTATGGTTTAAGGTTCGCTCCGGCTGCAGTTCCTCAACCAGCCGCTCGAATGGCAAGTCCTGGTGATCGTACGCGGCTTGGGTTGTCTGGCGGACCTGGGCCAATAACTCTAGAAATGAGGGGTTGCTGGACATGTCCGCCCGCAGCACCAGTGTGTTAACAAAGAAACCGATCAGCGCCTCGATCTCCGTGCGGTTGCGGTTGGCAATCGGTGAGCCAACGACAATATCGTCCTGTCCGCTGTAACGTGCCAGCAAAACCTGGAAAGCTGCCAGTAAGGTCATAAATAACGTTGCCTCTGCGCCCCGACTGAGTTGATGCAGAAGTCGTGTTAGCTCAGCGTTGACGCTAATGGGAACCAGACCGCCCCGGAACGTCTGGTTCGAAGGCCGGGGACGGTCAGTAGGAAATGGCAGAAGTTGTGGTGCGCCGGCTAGCCGATCCCGCCAGTAGCTCAACTGCGCGTCCAATATCTCTTTCTGCAGCCACTGTTGCTGCCAAACCGCAAAGTCGGCATACTGAATAGGTAACTCAGGCAACGGTGCAGGCTTATCCTGACTGAATGCGGCGTAGAGCGCGGTCAACTCTCGAACCAGAATCCCTAGCGACCAGCCATCGGACGCAATATGGTGCATCGTCAGCAGCAGCACATGCTCTTCCGGTCCCAGTTGCAAAAGCTTGGCCCGCAGCATCAAGTCGCAGGATAAGTCAAACGGTCGCAGGGCATCCTCTGTAGCCAACGCCTTTACTCCGGCTTCTCGTGCTTCGGTCGGTAGATGCTGCAGATTGACGAGAGGCAGGTCGAGCGCGTTCTTTACATGAATCACCTGGCGTGGTTCGTCATCTATCGTACGAAAGGTAGTACGCAGGGTCTCATGCCGCCTGACGATTTCCGAGAGCGCCTGTTGCAGCGTATCCATATCAAGTTGACCACTAAGCTTGAGAATTGCCGGCAGATTGTAAGCCGCTCCGCTGCCCAGTTGATCCAGAAACCACACCCTCTGCTGGGCAAACGAGAGAGGGAGGGTTTGACCTCTGGGCAGTGTTGTGATCGGTTGCACGTGAGGGCGTTTACCCTGCCCGTCGGATAGGTTGTGTTGCTCTTGAATCTTGCGTAAAAGCAAGGCGCGTTGTTCCGGCGAAAGATTGGCCAGTCTTTGCTGCAAATTAGTCATGAGGATGATTCTCCACTTCGTTGAGGAGTTGCTCCAGCAAATGGCTGTCAATAGAGGCAACGGCTATTTCCTCAACTTGATCGGCCAATTGGGCAATTGTAGCTCCTTGAAGGAGGGTACGCAGCGGCAACTCAATCGAAAAGGATTGGTTTATTCTGGTCCTAAGCTGCGTGGCCAGTAGCGAGTCGCCACCCAGGTCAAAGAAATTATCGTGAACACCAACCCGCTCTCGTTCCAAAACCTCGCACCATATTTCAGCCAACTGTTGTTCGGTCGGTGTTTGGGGTGCCACCCAATCCTTTTTTTGTACGGTTAAGGCTTCGGTGTGAATGGGCAGTGCTTTACGGTCCACCTTGCCGTTCGGCGTCAAGGGCAGGGCATCCAATACCACAAAGCCAACAGGAATCATATAGTCGGGCAGTTTCTGTGATAAATGATCTTTCAGGGATTTTTGCTCGATGCCCTTTTCGTCCGATTTCGGCACCACATAGGCCACAAGTTGGCGATGTCCTTTAGCTGCACCAACGGGGTTGACCACCGCTTCTTTGACCGCCTGATGTTGCAGCAAAGTCGTCTCAATCTCGCCCAGTTCAATCCGATGCCCCCTGATCTTGACCTGAAAATCTTCTCGTCCCAGAAACTCAATATTGCCATCAGGTAGATAGCGACCCAGATCACCCGTTTGATAGAGCCGCTCGCCGCTCTGCGGATGGGTGATGAACTTGGCTCTCGTTTTAGCCTCATCTTGCCAGTAACCCTGCGCCAGCCCAATACCACCGATGTACAACTGTCCCGGCACCCAGATGGGGCAGGGTTCTAGTCGTTCATTCAAAACATGGAATGTCTGATTGCGCATCGGCTTGCCGTAGGGAATGCTGCTCCAATCCGCCTCAACGTGATCAATTGGATACAGGATGGACCAGATCGACGCTTCTGTTGCGCCGCCCATACTGATCAATTCCACTGTGGGCCACCAGCGCTTGATTTGATCGGGCAGGGTCACCGGGATCCAATCCCCGCTGAGCCAGACCAGCCGCAGTGAGGTTCGTTCTATCTGGTTTGGCCGACCTACCAGGAACTCAACCATCATTTGCATCAGGGACGGCACTGAGTTCCAGAGGGTCACTTGGTGGCGGGCTATCAGATCGAGCCAATGGGCCGGATCTCTGGCCGCTTCTGCATCGGGCATCACGATGGTTCCGCCCGCGGCCAGAATGCCAAAGACGTCATAGACGGACAGATCAAAGTTCAGGTTTGAGAGGGCCAGCACCCGGTCTTGCGGGCCGATACCTAAGCGCTCATTCAAATCCAGAATCGTGTTGACAGTTCCCCGATGGTCGATCATGACCCCTTTGGGTACTCCGGTAGAGCCGGAGGTGTAGATGACGTAGGCCAGATCTGCTGGGCTTTGAACCGTTGGCAGTGGCGGTTTTGCCGGCCCAGCCAAATCATCTTCATCTACAGCCAGGAGACGAATGGACTCAGGCCAGACCAGTGTTTGGACCAGTTGATCCTGAGTCAAAACCAGCCTGACTTGGCCTTCTTGCAGCAGGTATTGGCGGCGTTCGGTGGGTAGGTTGGGGTCGATGGGGAGATAGGCTGCTCCGGCCAGATGGATGCCCAGGACAGCCACAACCTGTTCCCACCCTTTTTTCATCACCACGGCCACCAGAGTATTGATACCTACCCCCTGTTCGCGTAGCCAGTGACCGATCTGGTTGGCGTGGTCGTATAGCTCTCGATAGGTTAGCGTTCGTTGGGAGGCGATGACGGCCGGTTCGTCGGCTCTGGCTTCCACCTGCTTGAGAAAGAGGGAATGCAGAAGCTCTTCCGAAACCGGCCCCTCTGTAGCATTGACCTGATCCCGTTGGGCCAGTTGCCGCTCCGGTACCAGGGGGCGGAAGGGCGCGTTCCAGGCTGCGTCCTCATCGGCCAGTTGCTCTAAAAGCTGGCAATAAACCTCGAACATATCATCCAACATCCCCTCATGAAAAAGCGCTTCGACCGCATACCAATTGAACACAAGCGCCCCGTCAATCTCCATCACCTGATGGTCTAACCAAACCTGCGGCGTCTGGCTAACGCCATATCCGGGCTGCCCTCCTAAAAAATTGAACATTTTGCCGACTGACTCGGTCTCGTTCACCAGGGCGCTGGTAAAAACCACCGGCATCAACGCGCTGCCCAACTCTCCTTTCCGACGCATTAGCGCCCGGATAACCTCAACGCCACTAAAGTAGCGATGTTCCAGGTCTTGCCAGAGTTGCCGTTGTATTCGTCTCGCCTGTTCTATAAACGAGTTGGGGGCCGCGTTGTCGATTTCTAAAAGATTCACCGCTGTGAAATCGCCGATAATGGTGTTGACCCCCGGATGCAGAGGCAGGCGATTGAATAAGGTCACGTTGAGGGTAAATTGGGGTTGCTTGCTCCAGGCATCGAGGATGGCCGTGAAAGCGGTTAACAGCACAACCGAGGGCGAGATGCCTTGCTGTTTGGCGCGTTGTTTTAAGATTTGCCAATGTTCAAGCGGCAAGTGATAGGCGCGACGGACAAATACCGGCTGACGGATATCTCCAGGCAGTTGGGCGAGAGGCAGTTCCGGCGCCGGCGGAAGAGTATTCAGCCGGGCCAGCCAATAGTCTCGCGCTTGGTGATAGATTTTCGTTTCCGCGATCTTCTTTTCGGCTAGAACATAATCTCGAAATGAAAGATGAAGCTCCGGCAGTGAAATCGCCGGATTGTTATATAGCATTTGCCATTCGTTGTAGAAAATTTGCAGGCTGCCCACATCAAACATAAGAATATCGATGCCAAGATGCAGCCGGATACAGGTCTCACTTAAGCGCGTTGCCCGAATATCAAACAAAGGCCACTCATCGGCGGGCAATACCTGATGCGACATCTCTTGCCTGATCGCTGCGAGTTGGGCTGCTTTTTCGGCCTCATCCATTTGAATTAGGTCGAGTACAGGAATGTGATAGTCGGGGACGGTTTCCAAAATTTGCTGTTGGCCGTCAGGCAGCACAATCGCCCGCAGCATTTCATGCCGGGCAATCAATTGTTGTAAAGCCCAATTCAACCGCTGAATATCCAGGTCGGTGTGTTCAAACTCCATGTACCCATAGGTCGCCACACCGCCTAATTCCAGTCCGTCGCCTCGACCAACCCAGTAGGCGTACTGAATATCGGTCAACGGGAACGGTTGATAACGCTGTTCAGGAGCTGATACAATTTCGGGCAAAGTAGCTGCAACTTGCCCATTATCACGAATCCAGGCCAGAAGTTCGTTCTTTTTTTCGGTAACGGCGTCACGCAGGTGAGGTGTTATTGCTCCCTTAGGCGCTCGAATGCGTAACCGGTCACCATCAGCCTCCAATTTGACTCCCAATTGGGTTAATTGATCCAGCAATTGCCTTAGGTTCATATGACAAACTCCTCTTCTAGATCATCAGACCGATCGTCAGCATCTGCAGCTGAGGACTCTGGTTGTAGTAACGCCGTGCGCGTGAACTGGTCGGAGAGCAGTGTGGCGAGTTGCTCCACAGAGGAGTCGATGAATGAGGTAATAGAAAGGCTAATATTCAAATCGCGGCTCACCATATTTTTAAGCTCAATACTCATCAGCGAGTCCATTCCCAGTTCAGTTAATGAAACACGGGTGTTGATCGAATCGAACGATTTATTTTCAAGAATTTGGGTTAATTTTTCGGCCAGGTAGTGATTTAGAAGCTCCTTTCGTTTTGCCGAGGCGAATTGCATTAACTGTTCCGGCAAGCCGCCGGAGTTTACTGTCTGCTCGCTTGGTAACCGGCTTGTCTTTAAGGCCGACGTAGAGAACGTAGCTAAGAAAGAGGGGACAACCTCAAAGCTGTTAAGAAATTGCGGCCAGTCAACGGGGATTACACCCACCTGAGCCGTATCCTGGGCAAGCAAGTGGGTAAAAATCTCGATCCCTTGTCGGGGCGAGATAAGCCCTTGACCCCGAGTCTTCAGCCGAAGTCGGTCCCGCTGCGACATCCCGGCCGCGGCACCTACTTCTGACCAGGCTCCCCAATCGATGCTCAACGCCGGCAGATCATGCGCCCGGCGGTAGTGCGCCAGTCCATCCAAGAAGGCATTTGCTGCCGCATGGTTGGCCTGCCCCCGGTTACCCCACAACCCCGCCGCCGACGAAAATAGCACAAAAAAGTCCAACGGCATATCTGTTGTGAGCCGATGCAGGTTCCATGCTCCACTCACTTTGGGAGCCAGCACGGTTTCAAAGCGCTGCCAGCTTTGTTGCAGCAAGGCCCCATCATCCAGCACCCCGGCCGCGTGGATGACTCCCCGCAGCGGATATCGTTCATCGAGTCCGGCCAGGATGCGGGCGACCTGCGCTTGATCCGAGACATCGGCCTGGACAGTTATTACGTCTGCCCCCGTTTGCCTCATTTTCTCAAGTGGTGACTCGACTTCGGCTGTGGGCCGGCTGCGCCCTAACAGCAGCAGATGCCTGGCTCCCTGGTCTACCAACCAGCTTGCTACCGTCAGCCCCAACCCGCCAAGTCCGCCGGTAATCAGATAGGTCTTATCATCGCGAATTGAGACAAATGTATCCTCCAATTGCTCCGGATTGTAGCGCACCAACCGGGGGATATAGCGTTGGCCGTTTCGCCAGGCCAATTGCTCTTCTTCCAACCTTATTGAGCGAGGTTGGCTTATCAGCTCTGTTGCCAACCGCTTTGCCTGAACGGCTGCAGGCATTTGAGGGTCCAGATCAACGCGAACACAGTTCAACTCAGGATGTTCCAGTCCGATGACTCTGGCCATGCCCCACAAGCTCGATTGCGCTACGGCCGGTACTGCCTCGTCCCGGATTACGGTTTGGGATCCCTGGGTTACCAACCATAGCGCCGGAGGCTTACTTTCCGTTTTCAGCAGAGCCTGAACCAAGTGTAAGACAGAACCACAACACCT
>JAGRBZ010000015.1:0-29270 GCA_020433805.1 Anaerolineae bacterium | reverse complement strand
TTCAGTTTCTCCAGAGTTGCGGCCGGAGGATCGTCCAATCCCCAAAGATGGACAACGCCGTGCAGGTGGGGTGTGGCCTCGAGTACGCGCTGAAAATCTGTCACGCATTCAGGATTTACGGTAAAGGTGTGGGGATCGACATGCGCATAGCTATCGGCTGGGTGGACCAGAATCGGATGCTCGCCACAAGCCCGCAGCGAGTCGGCCAACGCTTGCCCAATTCCATCCGTATCGCTCAATAGTAGCCATGGCCGGCCAGTCGGCTTCCTTGCTTCTCCGGCTCGAGCGATAATCACGGTTTGTCCCAATGACGCGGCTGCATCATCATTCGGCAATACCGTTACGCCTGGGAAACCATTCTCGAGTAATACGGTTCGCCACCGGCTGCCTGTCAGCAACGGATGATGATGGCGCACGTCATCCTCGAACCGCCACCACCCTTCGGTTATGCCGAAGGTCAGGTCCACCCATCGGGCTTGAGCCGTGCCCTCCAATAACACCAGCATCCCCCCATGTGCCAATAGCCGTTGAACGTGAGCCAGCGTGTGTCTTAGATTTTTGGTGGCGTGTAACACATTAGCGGCAATGATAAGATCGTACTGATGTGCGGCCAGTCCTTGATCAACCGGGTCTTGCTCGATGTCTAACACTTTGTAGTCGATAAAATCAAAAGCTTTGAATCTTGCCCGTGCCTGGGTCAAAAATGTGGGGCCGATGTCGGTAAAGAGATACTCGGTTCGGTCTGCTGGTAGGTGTGGTAGCACATACGCCGTCGTGCTGCCGGTACCTGCGCCTACTTCCAATATCCGCACGCCCCGCTCGACCGGTAACCGCTCGACCGCCTCCTGCACCGCCCGCGCTACCAGCCGGTTCATCACCACAGCACTGATCGACTCGCCGGAGAGCTTCGCCGCCGTGCCGGCACCTCCACCTGGAAAGAGTAGCTCCAACGGTGCTTGCTCACCGCGCAACACCTCGCTTAACTTTGGCCCACACCGGCTAAGTAAGGTCAGTTCGGCCTCGGCTACCTTGCCATATTGCTGCTGCAACGCGGCCATCCGTTGCCTTGGATCGCCGTATTCCGGTATACGGATGACCTGCCACCCTTCAGCCTCCGGCCTCAAAACACCGACCTCAGCTAACATCCCCAGCAATCTGGTTAACAACCGCCGATATTGTGGTGTTACACCCGTTTGTTGGGCTACCTGCTCGGTTGACCAATACTCGCCAACTTGTAACACAAGCCCCAAGCGGGTAAGCGCATCTAAGCTGTAGTCAACACTAACAGACTCCAGACCGTTCTGGACGGCTTCAAATGATTCGAGATCGGTCTGTAATAATGCTGACTCAAACTGTGATGCCAACGGCTCGCTGAGTTGTTCGGGCTGCGGCAGATAATCGGGGGGTAAGCCAAATTGGGGTTGAGGCTGCCAGGCTACCGTGTATAGCCAGTCCCGCCAGGGTTCAGCGATGCTTATAGAGGCTGACCTGGCGGGGCGCATTTCAAAACCAGCGATATCAACAACCACCCGTTCGAACATATCCAGCAGTTGGATGTTCCATTGGCGGTCATCCACCCGCCGGGCATAGCCCCACCACTCGCGGCCGGTCACCGGTTGATATAAGCGCAACGACTCTACGGCAAAGGGCAGTAGGAGTTCATTGCTATCGGAATTAGACCTGGCTACCCCGGCCAACTGGAAACAGGCGTCAACTAAACCCGGATGCAGCAGATATCCGGCCATTTCACCGACGATGTCCGGTACTTGAATCCTGGCGACGACCTCGTCTATCCCTCGCCGGATATGCGTGAGCCAACGGAAACTTGGGCCTAAAACAACCTGCTGCTTCTCAGCGGCAGCGTACAACTCACGTTGCGGCATCTCCGTCTGACACCGGTTCTGGAGTTCATCGAGCGATACAAAGGGGGGAGCGGCATCGTTCTCGATAACGATCCGGCCACGGGCATGGGTAATTGGTGAGTCATCGAAATCGGTGACGTCTGCCTCGAAACTGATGAGTTGAAAGGAAACCGTTGGTTGGTTGCTGTGGGTATCCTCAGCAGGGGTCAATACCAACTGCACCATACGACTGCCCTCAGGCGGAATCACCAAACCCTCAGGTAAGATAACATCCTCCAGATAACATCTCTGGGTCTCATATGCAGCCTCAACCCCACTGAGAACAAGAGCAAGGTGACAACCTCCCGGAGCCATAATCTGACCGTATACCTGGTGGTCGGCTAGAAAAGGCGGCGTTTCGGAACTGAAAACCGTTTCAAAAATCATCGCATTGTGCAATGGAGACCGCACCATCCGGTCGAGGAGCGGCCTGATCTGCTCACGCTTTTGCTCCTTTACATGAGATGTATTCACCCAATACCGCTGCCGCTGGAAAGGATAGGTTGGCAAGACAACCTTGCGCCCGCTGTTGTTCTGATCGAAGCCGGCCCAATCGACCTCGACCCCTCGCATGTACATCTGTCCCAGACTTTCCAACATTTGCTGCCAGTCGCTGCGATCCGGGCTTAGGCTGGGCAGCCAGTGGAAACTATTGGCTTTGGTCAGTTCCAAGTTGTTGGGTGTATGTTGGAAGCCAACTTCGACCACAATGTCAACGGCCTGGTCACGGAGTGTCGCCAACCCGACGGCCAGGGAGCCTGCCTCTGCCTCTTGCCAATGTCGATGCCAGTAACTGGGCTGCGTAATCTCATCAGTAACGAGGGTTCCCGTCAGGCTCGAAACCAGCGGAATCTTGGGTTCGGCGTAAGTGACTGGCTGGATTGCTTGTTCAAATCCGGCTAACGGGGACTGCGTTTCGTTGGCCGTTGCGGCTACGACTGGGTCATCCTGTGTTAGGGCCTGGGTTATCCGATTTTGCTCTACAACTAGCTTGAGGGCATCTTCCAGAGTCAAAACACCGGCCACACAAGCGGCCACAACTTGGCCGACGCTGTGGCCCAGCACGATGTCGGGCGTAACCCCCCACGATTGCCACACTTTGGCGAGGGCATATTCTAGGGCAAAGAGCGCAGGCTGGGTGTTGGTAGTGTGATTGAGGTGTGAGGTGTAACCAACGGCTGGCTGTTTAAGTTCGGGTGGATACAATCGCTCAAGCAAAGATTGTCCTCGATAAAACGGTCGCAATATCTCTGCACATTGCGCTAGTGCCTGACGAAAGAGCGGTTGGATATCATACAGTTCACGCCCCACGTTTACATATTGGGAGGTATGGCCTGTAAACAGGAAAGCGACTTTGGGTACGGTCTGGTGTTCTGAACCAGGCCCAGCCTTTAACGGGGCTTGCTCATCGAGATAAACATTCAATGCTTTTTGCACACGCCCGACCGACGCGGCTGTGACGGCGAGTCGATGGGCAAAGTGCGTACGCCCGGTGTTGGCGGTGTGGCAGATATCACTCAGAGACACGGCCGGATGGCGATCAAGATAAGTCTGATACTGCCGAACTTGCTCGCGCAAGGCCGGGGCACTTTTGGCGGATAAGGTTAGTAGATGATAGGGTCTCTCCGGGCTTTCGGCTTTAGCCGGCAACGGCGGGGCTTCTTCCAATATTACATGGGCGTTGGTGCCGCTAAAGCCGAAAGAACTCACGCCGGCAATGCGCTTGCCGGTCGGCCAGGACATAACCTCTGTGGGAATCTGAACAGGCGATTGATCCCAATTAATATAGGGGTTTGGGTTTTGAAAATGAAGATGCGGGGGGATTTCGCCCTGTTTCAAGGAGAGCGCCACCTTGATCAGACCGGCGATACCGGCTGCGCTTTCCAGATGGCCCATGTTCGTCTTGACCGACCCAACCCACAATGGTTCCACCCGTTGACCAAAAACGTCGTTCAAGGCCCCGATTTCGATGGGATCACCCAACGAGGTACCGGTTCCATGCGCTTCGATGTAACGCACTTGCTCCGGAGCCAATCGGCTGTTTTGCAAGGCTTTACTGATGACGGCCCGCTGCGAAAGACTGCTTGGCGCTGTCAGCCCGCTACTGCGTCCGTCCTGATTGACCATCGAGCCACGGATGACGGCCCAGATGTTATCCTGGTCGGCCTGCGCATCAGACAAGCGTTTGAGGACGATCATGCCGCAGCCCTCGCCTCGGACATAGCCGTTAGCCGCCGCATCAAAGGCTTTGCAGCGGCCATCAGGAGCTAACATTCGGGCCTTGGAGAAGGCGATGGTTATGTCCGGGGTCAGTATCGCGTTGACGCCCCCGGCTAAAGCCACATCACACTCGCGCTGGCGCAAGCTTTGGCAGGCTAGATGGACCGCAACTAACGAGGACGAACAGGCCGTATCTACAGCGATGCTCGGCCCCATCAGCCCCAAAATGTATGACAAGCGACCGGCAGCCACACAGTTAGCGTTTCCTGTGGCACCATGCAAATGATGCTGTTCGTTTAGACGATTGCTGTTGAGTACTGCTCGATAGTCGTTAGTACAGATACCTACAAAGACACCGGTCGGGCTATTGATGAGATCTGTCGGAACCAAATTTGCCCGTTCTAAAGCCTCCCAACTCACTTCCAGCAGCAGTCGCTGTTGAGGGTCCAGGCTCATAGCCTCACGGGACGAAATGCCAAAGAACGGGGCATCGAAGGTATCTATATCGTTTAAGAATCCGCCATAACGGGTATGCATCTTGCCCGGCGAGTCGGGGTTGGGATCAAAATAGGCGTCCACATCCCAACGTTCTCCGGGCACCTCGGTGATGACATCCGTACCGTCACACAACAACTGCCAAAATTGTTCTGTGGTATTAGCCCCTCCGGGAAAGCGGCATCCAATGCCGACAACGGCAATCGGCTCACGTTGCGCATATTCTGCGGCTTCCAAACGGAGCTGCATCTTCTCTACAGCGCGAAGTGCGCGTTTAATGGGTGATAAAGCTTGATCATTGGTCGAGTTTGACATAGTCTTATAATCCTATGCTATCCAGTTTGTCCAGTAGCAGACTTTCTGCTTCTTCATCCGACAACGCCTCCAGGTTACTTGTCGGCTGGGCCGGTTCGGTCGAGACCGGTGACAGAGGCTGATCTTTCGATGACAGCTCTGTCTCAGAGACAGACGCCGGCTTTTTATGGTAGAGTAGCCTGTTAGACCATAGATAATCCGCTAACGATTCCAGGGTTGGGTAATCGAAGAGCAGAGTCGATGGCAGAGTAAGTTCCAGACCGGTTGCGATTTGATTTCTCAACTCAACCGCCATAAGCGAGTCTAGCCCCAAATCGAACACACTCTGGCGTGGGTCAATCTGGTTTGGCGAGCGCAAACCCAGAACCTTGGCTGTTTCGGTGCGTAGATGCTGCATCAGTAGCGAGGCACGTGATGCAACTGCTGTTTGCTCCAGTTGCTTCCGAAATTTTGTCTGCCGGTCAACAATATGGTTAGACAATAGGCTGGATTGCGGCTTGAATTCAGCAAAGAAAGGAGATACAACCTCAGGATTGTTTAGAAATCTCGGCCAGTTAATGGGTGTTACGGCTACCTGAGCCGTGTCTTGGGCAAGCAAGAAAGCAAAAATTTCAAGGCCTTGACTCGGCGCGATATTGCCTTGGCCCCAAGCCTTGAGTCGATGTTCGTCTCGTCCTCCCATCCTCGTTGCGGCTCCGGTCTCTGACCACGCGCCCCAGCCGATGCTCAACGCCGTCAGCCCCTGCGCCTGACGGTAATGCGCCAGCCCATCCAGGAAGGCATTCGCCGCCGCGTGATTAGCCTGCCCCTTGTTGCCAAACAAACCTACGGCAGACGAAAACAGCACGAAAAAGTCTAACTTCAACTCTTGAGTTAGCCTATGAACATTCCAGGCTCCCCACACTTTGGGGGCCAACACCTTGACAAAACGTGACCAATTTTGGTTCAACAACGCCCCATCATCTAGCACACCCACAGCATGAATAATTCCTCGCAAGGGAGTCGTCTCATCGATCTCGGACAAAACATCGTCTACTTGCGCTATGTCCGTAACATCTGCCTGAACTACGGTCACATGAGCACCTGTTTGGGTTAACGCATCAATCCGGCTCTGGGCATCGGGCGTCGGGCGGTTACGCCCTAAAAGTATCAGATTTTTGGCTCCCTGCGATACAAGCCACTGTGCCACCAACAAGCCCAACCCGCCCAGTCCGCCGGTGATCAGGTAGGTAGCATCATCCTGAATCATTAGCTTGGCTTTATCTGACTGGGTAACGACAATTTTACCAATATGCCCGGCCTGCTGCATGGTGCGAAAGGCCTGCATCACCTCAGAGATAGGAAATATCGTTTGTGGCAATGGTTTCAGCCGGTTCGACTTGATTTTCTCCAGAAGGTGAGTAAGTATCGTCCGTATTGTTGTTGGCACTTGTTGCGCGACCGATAGCATATCCACGTAATGGTAACTTACATCGGGGCGGACAGCGTAAACTTTTTCAGCGCTCCAAATATCGCGTTTTGCAATTTCCAGAAAGCGCCCATTCGATCCCAAAGCGGAGAGGCTTTTCTCAATAAAACCCTCACCTGTGAGCGCATTCAAGACAATATCCACGCCTGCGCCCTCGGTGTCAGCCATCAATGCTTCGGCAAAGTCCAACGTACGCGAATTGTAGATGTGCTTGACCCCCAAAGAACGGAGGGCGTTCCATTTTCCGGAACTGGCTGTGCCGTAGACCTCGGCCCCGGCCAACTGTGCGATCTGAACCGCAGCCATACCGGTACCGCTGGCTGCAGCGTGGATGAGAACTTTATCGTCCGATGTGATTTGGGCTACCTGATGTAGTGCATAGAAGGCCGTCAAGAAATTGACAGGAATTGTGGCTGCCTCTTCAAAGCTCAGTGAGGCTGGCATGGGGTAAACCCAGGCCGTGGCAACGGTGATGTACTGACTAAAACAGCCTCCAGCCAAGAGAGCAATGACCCGATCTCCGACCTGGTAATCTTGCACGCCCTCGCCCACTGCAACAATCTCACCGGCGCACTCACCCCCCAGATCATTATCAGGCTGAAACTGTAACAGACCCAGGACATTGAGTAGGTCAAGAAAATTCAATCCGGTGGCCCGCACCCGAATCTCAACTTGACCGGGTGCAGGTGGTTTTTTAGCGATGGGACGTAGTTGTAGTTTGTCCGGAGTACCGCGCTCGGCAATCTCCAATCGAAACGGTTCATTCGGTACAAAAAGCGTTTTCGGTTTATGATGACGCCCCAAACGAGCCACATAGCGCCCATCGCTGCGTAAGGCAACCTGACTTTCGATAGGGCTGACGCTCGACTGAGCTGTCAACTCAGCTAAAAGCATGGTTACTGCTGTATTTACGGGTAAGACCGCATCCAGATCAAGGCAAACGCAACGCAGTTCCGGATGTTCCAGGCCGATTACACGCCCCATCCCCCAGAGGGATGCTTGAGCAAACCCGGTCACGCTATCCTCTTCGATCACGGCCTGAGTTCCACGGGTAACCAGCCATAAACCTGGCGGCTTATTGTCCTCTCTTAGCAGGCTATGTACCAGATGCAAAACAGTACCACAACTCCGCCGCGAGACAGCCTCCAGATCGGTTGGCGAATGAAGCGGCATTTCATCCAGGCTCCATAAATGGACGACAGCTTGCACTGTCGGCAGGGAATGTAGAAGTCGTCGGTAATCCGCGGCTGAGTCAGGGTCGATGTGGAATGTGGTTTCATCCACGTTTGAATATTTATCGCTCGCATAGACCAGGAAAGGCTGCCCACCTTGGCGGCGCAGTTCTGCGGCCAGCGTTTCGCCGATACCTGACTCATCGGCCAACAGCAACCATGACTCAGGCCGGGGTGAAATGGTCTGCTCGGCCTGGGCAATGATCACTGCCTGACCGTGCTGCTCCTGTTCTACCAAAGATATCTTGTCGAAACCGCTATCAAGCAATGTTTCCTGCCACTGACGGGCCGTTAGCAAGGGGTGTTCTTCACGCTTGTCTGCGAAACGCCACCAGCCGTCGGTTAGGCCAAAGGTCAGATCCACCCAGCGGAAGCGAGTCGTTGTTTCCATCAGAATCAACAACCCGCCCGGTGCCAACAGTTGTCGAATATGAGACAGGGTCTCGCTCAGGTCTCGGGTAGCGTGAACGACATTCGCCGCTACAACGACATCGAATCGTTCCTCGCTCAAATTCTGATCAAACGGTGATTGTTCGAGATCAAACGTCTGATAGGAAACAAAATCATAGGCCGCAAATCGTTCCTTGGCTTTGGTTAGAAAACCTGAGCTAATATCGGTATAAACATACTCTGTCTGCTCGGCCGGCAGATTGGGCAGAAGATAAGCAGTTGTACTTCCGGTGCCGGCCCCCACTTCTAGAATTCGTGCCCCCCGCTCGTTTGGCAGGCCCTCGAGAGCCGTCCTGAGCGCTTGTTGCATCAGCCGATTCATCACTCGGGGGCCGATAGAATTTTGATAGAGTTGGGCAATGCTACTGGAATCGCCGTTGGGGAAGAGTAATTCAAGCGGCTCCTGTACCCCCCGCAGCACTTCGCTCAATCGGGCACCACACCGCCTCAGCAGCCCCAGCTCGGCTTCGACTTCGGTTCCGTACTGGTCCATCAATGCCGACGCTTGCTGTTCAGGATTGCTCATCCTCGGCATCCGGATAACCTGCCAGACGTCGTTATCTTTTTTCAGAATTCCAACCTCAGCCAACATTCCCAATAGTCGGTGGAGTAAGCGGTGATATTTCGAAATGACGCCCAGTTGTTGGGCCACCTGTTTGGTCTGCCAACGGTTCCCTATCTGCAACGTGAATCCAGCCTTGGTCAGGGCGGCCAATATAATATCAACACTTAGCACCTCTAGGTTTTCCATCGCTGTGTTATACCGGCTAAGATCAGACTGCGCTAGCAAGTTCCCCAGTTCTATTGCCAACTTCTGCTGCAACTTCTCCGGGGAAGTCAAATATTCGGAGGCTAAACCAAACAACGCCTGCTGCTGCCAAGTCAGCTCATATAGCCACCTTTGCCAAGGAACACCCAGCGGCCTGGCCTTGACTGACGCGCTCCGCATCTCAAAACCGTATATTTCGGCCACAACGTGTCCTGAGACTGTTAGTAAGCGAATATCCCACTGCCGCTCATCGACCTGATGGGCGTGGCACCACCATTCGCTGCCGCTCGCGGGCTGATATAGATGGAGGGCTTTCAAAGCAAAAGGCAATTGAGTCTCGTTGATATCAAACGTGCGCCTCGCCGCCCCAGCCACTTGAAAGCAAGCATCCAGTAATCCGGGGTGCAATTTGTACCCGGCCAGATTGCCTACTGCCTTCGGTAAACTCAGCCGGCCTAATGCCTCACCACGACTGCTTGAACTTGTCGGGGGGAGGCCCCGCCACAATTCTGTCAGCCATCGAAAGCCGGAGCCTAAAACGATTTGCTGTGACGCTGCCGCCGCATACACGGCCTCAACCGCAACAGATTCTGTACAGCGTTGGCGTAGTTCTAGCAGCGAGGCCTCATGCGGTTGAACTTCTGTATGCACCACCACCTGTCCCATAGCATGGCGGGTGGGTTTCTCCGCTTTGTTTTTTGAGTCAAAGCTGATGAGTTGGACCTTTGCGCTGAATTCAGAGTCGTCTGATGCGAGTACTACTTGTGCCGTGCGTACTCCGTGCTCCGGCACTACTAATGCTTCGGGAAAGGTGACATCCTTTACCAATAGTTTCGAGTCACCCAACGCCACCTCTGCCGCACTTAAAATCATGGCTAGATGACAAGCACCCGGTGAGACGATAGCACCATCTACCCGATGGTCGGCCAGGAAAGGCAGGGTTTCAAGGCTAATTTCGGTCTCGAAGAGGGTGGCATCATGCAGTGGTGACTCGATCATCTTGTCGATTAGTGGCCCTAATCGTTGATTGGCTGCTCTCTGATTATGATTTGTTTGGGGTACATCCACCCAGTAACATTCTCGCTGGAAAGGGTAAGTGGGCAAGATGATCTTCCTTCGGTCATGGCCATCGTCAAAGCCGGCCCAGTTTACGGCCGCCCCCCGACTATACAACGTGCCCAAACTCTCCAACATTTGCTGCCAGTCGCTGCATTCCGGCCGCAGACTGGGTAGCCATTCGATTTTAACAGGATTGTCTGTGCTTTTCTGTTGGGTCAGACATTGGCGTCCCAAGTTTAACAGGGTCGCCTTGGGGCCAATCTCTAAAAAAAGGTCAACGCCTTGTTCAAAGAGTGTTGTCATGCCATCGGCAAAACGTACCGACTCTTGCCCCTGCCGTATCCAATATTCTGCCTTTGTGACCCCATCATGAGCTAGTTCACCGGTTACATTCGATACCAGCGGTATCTTTGGCATAGAGTAGCTCATCGTTTGCGCCACCTGCTCGAACTCGGCCAACGCAGGACCCACTTCTCCCTCCTGCGTTCGGGCCTGCATCAGTCGGCCACGCACGACGACCAGCTTTAACCCCTCTTCCAGGTCGAATACGCCGGCTATACAAGCCGCTGCATATTCCCCCACGCTATGCCCCATCACCACATCCGGGAAAATACCCCACGATTGCCACAACGTTGCCAGGGCATACTCCAACGCGAACAGCGCCGGTTGGGTGTCGATTGTCTCGGCTAATGAAGAATCCGTATTTTGCCCCGACTCCTTATGATATAGAATCTCTAATAACGGTTTATTCAAGTAGGGTCGCAATATCTCGTCACACCGCTCCAGCGTCTGGCGAAAGGTCGGTTGAGTCTCGTAAAGTTCACGCCCCATGTCCACGTATTGCGAGCCTTGGCCGGTAAAAAGAAAAGCAACTTTCGGTGCCGGCTGATGACCCGGCACATAGCCCCGGCTGATATGACCAACCTCATGCCCCGCTGCAAAGTCTGCCAGCCTGGTACGCAGAGCCTCGCCCGACTCCGCGACAACAGCCAGCCGGTACTCTGTATGGTTGCGTCCGACGTTGGCCGTGTAACATACGTTTCCCAGAACAGCGTCAGGCTGTTTGGCTAGAAAATCACTGTAACGTCGAGCAAGCGCGAGTAAGGCTTGTTCAGTCCGGGCGGACAGTGCTAGCAAATGCCTCGACCGCTCAAACTCATTAGTTTTGATTTCAACAACAGGTGCTTTTTCAAGCACAACATGAACATTCGTGCCGCTGGCTCCAAACGAACTCACCCCGGCAATTCTTTTCTCCGCCGGCCAAGGGGTGAGGGTTGTTGGTACGGTAATGGGCATTGTATCCCACCCAATTGCCGGGTTGGGGGTGTGGTAGTGCAAATGCGGTGGAATAAGATTGTTTTGGAGACTCATAACTACTTTGGTTAGACCGGCAATACCGGCCACTGCCTCTGTATGTCCAATGTTTGTTTTTACGGATCCAATAAAGAGGGGCGTTTGACGACCGTCAAAAACCTCGGCGATAGCCCCAACTTCAATGGGATCTCCCAAGGATGTGCCTGTGCCGTGGGCTTCAATATAAGCAACATGATGGGGTTCTACGCCGGCATTCTTCAATGCCCGACGGATTAGGGCTTGTTGAGCTTGTCCATTCGGGGTTGTAAAACCGCTGCTCGCGCCATCCTGATTCATGGCCGAACCTCGAATCAACGCCAAGATATGATCGCCGTCAGCCTGAGCATCCGTTAGACGTTTAAGGATAACAACACCGCATCCTTCTCCGCGAACAAAGCCGTTGGCAGTGGCATCAAAAGTTTTGCAGCGACCGTCAGGCGACAACATTTGGGCTTGGGCCGCGCGTACAGATGACTCTGCTGATAAAATAAGATTGACACCTCCGGCCAATGCCGTTCGGCATTCGTCATTTCTAAGACTCTGACAGGCAAGATGGACGGCACTTAACGACGACGAACAGGCCGTATCGACAGCCAGACAGGGTCCGGTGAAGCCCAGCGTGTAAGACAGACGGCCGGCTACCGCGTTGAGCGTATTGCCGGTGATCATCGATATCCCCAGTTGATTGTCGACGGTGCCGGTACGCTGGAGCCTATCTTTGTACTCGTTAAATGATATCCCGATAAAAACGCCGGTTGGGCTGCTGGCTAATTTGTCCGGGATGTATCCGGCCCGCTCCAAGGCCTCCCAACTGACTTCCAATAATAGCCGTTGTTGAGGATCGATGAATGTTGCTTCGCGGGGAGAGATTCCAAAGAACTGAGGATCAAATTGTTTGACATCCGGCAAATAAGCGCCATAACGAACACGTGATCGCGTCATATCGTCGAGGTGCATGGCGTCATAGGCATTGGCGCTCCAGCGATCAATAGGCGCGTCGACCACAGCATCGACACCGTTTCTCAACAACTGCCAGAATGAGTCCGGATCGTCACCTCCGCCGGGAAATCGACAGCCCAGCCCGATGATAGCAATTGGCTCACGTTGGGCTTGCTCCACAGCATCCAGCCTGGCTTGAACCTTTTCCAGAGCGTAAAATGCGCGCTGTAAAGGGGATAACTGCTCATAGATTTGATTCATGCGTTCAATCTCCTAATCGAGCCAGCTTTTCATCAATCAAGGCTTCCAATTCATTATCTGAAAGTTCTTTGATGCGAGACAGTCTTGCTAAATCCGCTCCAGGTTCAGGTTCAAATTCAGAGAGGGCTGGGGGCTGGTCTTGAAGCTCAGCGACACTAACATTGGCCGGCGGTTCAACCGGGAAGAGCACCTTAACCAAATATTCAGCTAATTCCTGGATGGTTGGGAAATCGAAAACCACGGCCGGTTGGAGCGAAATGCCCAGTTCCTGATTTAGATGATGGGTAAGATCAACCGCTAACAGAGAGTCCATTCCCATATCAAAGAAGCCCTGGCGTAACTGCGGTAATTGAGGGAACTGCAAGGTTTTGGCAACTTCTCTCTGTAAATACGTGATTAATAAATTTGCTCGCTCGCTGACGGCGGTTTCGCTTAAGCGTTGTAAAATCGTAGACGGTTGGACAAGTGATGGTACCGCCTCGGCCTGCTCTCCAATTTCCGCCAATAGTGGATGACTGCTTCGGGCTTCATAGATGCGTCTGAATTTTGCCCAATCCATGCTGGCCACCGCAGCCTGACTGATATTGTCGCCCGCCAGATGGATCATTGCCTGAAAGCCCTGACCTGCCGGCATTTCTCCCATCCCTAGTTGGACTAATCGCTGCCAAAATTCACCTGTGGTGGCTCGCTTGCCGGCCAACATCCCCCAATTAATACTGAGCGCCGGTAGCCCTATCGCCCGGCGATGGTGGGCCAGTATGTCCATAAAACAATTGGCCGCAGCATAAAATGCCTGTCCCTTGGCTCCCCACACCGCACCGGCCGAAGAGCACATTACAAAAAAATCTAAATCCAACGATTTGGTCATCGTATGCAGAAGCCACGCGCCAACCGTTTTGGCTTGAAACACAGAGTCCAGATCATCTATTTCGAGCGTCTGTAACTCGGCCAGATTGCCGGTGATGCCGGCTGCGTGAATAATCCCGCGCAGGGGAGGTTTGGCGCGACAGGCTTCGAATACGCGCTTCATGTCTTCTTGACTCGAAACGTCTGCCTGCAAGACGAGCACCTGCCCTGTTTGGTTAAGTGTCTCGATGATTGTTAGCGCCTCGGCTGATGGGTTGCTTCGGCCAAGCAAGACTACATGCCCGGCTCCGTGTTCTACCAGTTGTTGGGCAAAATTAAGCCCCAGATAGCCCAGTCCACCGCTAATGAGATACGTCCCCTCTTCTCTAATTGGACACGCTTCCGGTCCAAGCTCACTACTCGGCAGCAGGCGGGCACTGTAAGGGCGGCCATCACGCACAGCGATGAAATCTTCATTAGCGCCATTTTGAATAGCTGCTGCCAGCAGGGTCACTTCACCAGCCTGCTCATCGAGGTCGTTAGCAGGGGCCAAGTCTACCATCCCCCCCCATAAATTCGGATGTTCCAGAGCGATAACTTTGCCCATACCCCACAGGGGAGATTGGGCCACACCTGGCATATCTCTATTTGGTGCATTTGAGGACGACCCGCCGGCCTGGTTACAAGCGACCGCTCCCCTGGTTACGAGCCACAATTTTGGCGTGGCTTCACGACCGTCTTTTAAGAGCGCTTGCACCAGTAGTAAGGTGCTACCACAACCGCGCCTGGAAGCTAGCTGTAGGCTCGGGATGGTCAGTGCTTCCACAGGTGCTGTGTCCAGACTCCACAAGTGAACAATTTTATCAATAGGCCGGCGGCTTTCCAGTACCTGCCGGTAATGTGACTTTGCTTCTGGATTAATATAGAAGGTATATTCATCGAGCTGTGCGAACGTTTCACCGGGGAATATCAGGGTAACGTGCTTGCCTTGCGCTCGAAGTGATGCGGCCAAAGTCTCCGCAACGCCGGTTTCATCGGCCAAAAGCAGCCAGGACTCATTTGATGTCGCGCTTACCTCCGTGGCCTGAGCGATCATCAGCGTATGCCCCAGTTCGGCGGTTGTGGTTGTCTCATCCGAAACCGGAGTTACCGTTGAAAAACCGCAGTCGAGCAGCAGAGCCTGCCACTGGTCGGCGGTCAGGAGTGGATGGTCACGCCGCGTGTCGCTAAAGCGCCACCACCCATCGGTTAGACCAAAAGTCAGGTCCACCCATCGGCTGCGTTCCGTTGTTTCCAGCAATATTAACAGCCCACCGGGAGCCAATATCTGTCGGATATGGCCGAGGCTCTGCCGTAAATCTGTGGTAGCATGCAATACGTTCGCCGCCAGGATAATGTCATACTGATGTAACTCAAAGCCTTGCTCAAGCGGCGAATGTTCGATATCCAGCGTCTCGTAGCGCACAAAGTCATACTCGGCAAATTTGGCCTGCGCTTTTTGTGTGAAAAGGGGGCTAACGTCCGTGAAGCTATATTCGATCTGGTCGGCAGGTAGATGGGACAGCAGATAAGCGGTCGTGCCGCCGGTACCGGCCCCCACTTCCAGGATGCGTATGCCACGCTCTATCGGCAGTGAAGCCAAAGCGGTCATGATGGTCTGCTGCACCAGATGGTTCATAACTTTGGCAACTGGTGAGGATTGATAGAATTCGGTCACAGTGTCGGCGTTCCTCTGGGGAAAGAGCAGTTCCAGGGGCGCTTGTCCCCCTTGCAGCACTTCACCCAATCGAGACCCACACCGCTCCAGTAGAGTCAACTCGGCTTCTGCCAGCGATCCCCACTGCTTTTTCAACGTCTCTACCCTCTGCTGCGGATCGCGTCCGTTGGGAACCCGTAAAACCCGCCAATGATCATCCTTCGACTGTAGAACCCCGATCTCAACCAACATCCCGAGTAGCCGTTTTAAAAAGCGATGATAGCGCGGGATGACGCCTAATTGACGGGCGATTTGCTCGGTATCCCAGCGATGCTCTCTCTGGAAGACAAAACCAGCTTGAGTCAAAACTGCCAGGACATAGTCGATACTTACCGACTCTAACTCGGCCACCGCTGCTTTATACGCACCTAGGTCACGCTCCGCAAGCAAGCGACTTATCTCTGCTGTCACCATCTGTCGTAAATGCTCCGGCTCTGGCAGATAATCGGCAGGCAGGCCGAACAACGCTCGCGGCTGCCACGTTATCTCATACAACCAGGTTCGCCAGGGTTCAAGTCTCTGTTCATTCTCTGGTGGGGTCACTTTGCTGCATTTGCGCGAGCTTGAGGTCTCACGGTTTCGCCCGGACTGAGGACTATCCAGCCAGTACCGCTGCCGCTCAAAGGGATAGGTTGGCAGCGAAATGCGGTTGGGCTTATGATCAGGATACAACAAATTCCAATCGATGTTCACACCGGCCACCCATAACTGAGCCAGCCGGACGAGATCTTGGTTACTTAGGGCAATCTTAATAAAGGCTTCTCCGGCCTGACCTCCAAATAAGAAATCCGCTTCAAATTCAGTTGCCTGGCTATGGCGACAATAGATAGGTTTAACGGCGGGTTGCCGCTGTTCATACCGGCTCAACTGCTCAATCAATTCATCGAAGCCGGATACAACCAGCGCGAGACGTTCTTCCATCGCTGCCCGTCCTACTTGCAAGGTGTAAGCCATATCTGCCAGCGAAACATCCGAGTTTGCCTTTAAATAGTCCGCCATCGTGCGAGCACAGACTCTGAGCCGCTCTTCATTCTTGGCCGACAGCACGATGAGATGTGGGCCTCTCCCTAATTCCTGATTCCTAACCCCTGACTCCTGAAACTCCTCAATTACTAAATGGGCATTAGTTCCACTGAAGCCAAAAGAACTCACCGCCGCGCGGCGCAGCCCCGTCTTTACCTTCCAATCTTGCAAGGCGGTATTGACGTAGAAAGGACTGTTCTCAAAATCAATATGTTCATTGGGCTGCTCAAAATGGAGCGAAGGCGGCAGTTTTTTGTGTTTCAGGGCCAATAAAACCTTGATCACGCCGGCCACCCCCGCCGCCGTCAACGTATGACCAATATTCGATTTGACTGAACCGATAGCACAGTAGCTTTTCGCCTTGGTGTACATCCGAAACGCCGCGGTCAACGCTTCAATCTCAATTGGGTCCCCTAACTTTGTCCCGGTGCCGTGCGCCTCGACCAGGGAGATGCCGGCCGGATCTATTCCGGAGCGGCGATACACCTCTAACGCTAAGGCTGTTTGAGAGGTAACACTTGGGGCGGTGATACCGTTAGTCGCGCCATCCTGATTAAGACCGCTACCTCTGAGCACCCCATAAATCTGGTCGCCATCTCGCACAGCGTCGGCTAATCTTTTCAAGACTACCACGCCCACACCCTCGGCAAGGCCAAAGCCATCGGCCCGGTTATCAAAGGTTTTACAGCGGCCATCCCCGGCCAGCATCTGAGCTTTGCTGGTCATAATGTGCATCTGCGGGCCGGTCAACACGCAGACACCGCCGGCCAAGACCATCTCATTTTGACCGGTCAATAGACTCTGACAACCCTCATGAATAGCCACCAGGGATGAGGAGCAGGCTGTGTCGATGGCCAGACTGGCTCCTTTTAGGTTCAGGATGTAGGCCAACCGAGCTGCCAAAATCGAGGGGGAATTGCCCAGCAGGGTATGGGCATCAGCCTCGGTGTGATGTTGGTTCAGCCAGGCGTAATAATCCCCGGCCCCGGTCCCGACAAACACCCCACACTTGCGGTCAGACAGAGTCTGGCCGGCATAGCCGGCATCCTCAAGAGCTTTCCAGGCTTCTTCCAAAAAGAGCCGCTGTTGGGGATCCATTCGTTCCGCTTCGCGGGGGGAGATATTAAAGAAAAGCGGGTCGAACCGATCAATGTCGGCCAGCGCCCCCAGCCACTTGTTGTAACTCTTGCCCGGAGTATGCCGGTCCGGGTCGTAGTAGCGCTCACTATCCCAACGGTCTGGAGTAACTTCCGCAATCGAGTCAACCCCGGCGATAATATTCTGCCACAGTTCATCAACGTCATTTGCCCCCGGAAATCGACCAGCCATCCCGATAATGGCGATGTCGTCAGTAGCCGGTTTTCTATCAACCCCACGCTTTTGAGCCACAGGCTGTTGCTCCGCTGCTCGATGCCAGCTTCTTTCTCTTTGTTCTACCAAATCGCGGAGACAGGTTTCGGTCAGATCGACGATCTCCTCTTGGGTATGACTGATAACTACTTTGCCCAGATGGCCCCCACTTTCAACATAGCGCAGCGCGTCTTGAATTTGGGAGAGGGGATAAATACGGTGGACGACCGGATAGATCGCTTCATCTTCCACCATCTTCACCATCCGGCTCAGGTAATCGATCAAGCGATCCGCATTGCCAAAGCCTGACTGCCGTCGGCCATCGATACTGTAAAACGCTTGATTATGAACCAGCCCTGATAAGTCCAACTGACCGCTGGCTTTAAGGCCGTGGATCGCCAGTTCCAGATAGCGACCGCCCGGTGCCAGTATATTCAACCCTTTTTGAATGGCCGCGCCCCCTAACATATTGAGTACCACATCAACCCCGCGGTTATCCGTGATAGCCCTAATCTGCTCATCGAAGTTGCCGGTGTAGTTCAAGCGGAAGTCAACCCCAATCTGCTCCAGAAAGGATAACTTGGTCTCCCTACTGGAGGTTCCGTAGATGACGGCTCGGCGCAAATTAGCCAGTTGAACGGCCATCAAGCCGCAGCCTCCGGCCGCCGTCTGAATCAGAATATGCTCGCCCGCTTTGAGGTTGGCTAACTGCAAGGCGTGGTAGACGGTCAGGAAGGCCACCGGCAAGCTACAGGCAGCCTCGAAACTGAGCCGATCCGGCTTCTTGACCACGCCAACAGCGGGGACATTAACCGACCGGGCGTGCCCCCCCAACTGCGGCCCGGTTACGGCGATAACGGTATCACCCATCGCGATATGGTTCACAGCGCCACCCACCGCCGTTACCACCCCGGCCACCTCAAAGCCCGGCACAAAAGGATAGCGCGGCAGCGTCGGATACAGTCCTTTGAGACACAGCACATCCGGAAAGTTGATGGCAGAGGCTTTGACTTGAATCTGGACTTCGTCATCATAAGGTGCCGGAACCGGCCAGACCGTCAAACGGGTATCTCTCACCTCCTGCATACCTGAGACAACCAGCCCATAATCTTCAATGTCTTCAATGTAGCCCTTCGGCTCGCGTTTATGCGGTATATCGAACTGCTTAAGGTGAATAGGCGTGCGGTTTTCTAACGCATCTATTCGAGCGGCTTGTCTATTCACCGCCGTATCGGCATTTGGTTCGGAGGTTTGGGCCTTGACTGTGGGAGAAGGCAGTATCTCCGCCAGATAGTTGGCTAACCGCCGCAGCGTTGGATAATCATAAAGGATAGTGGCGCTGAGGTTTAGCCCAAACTCAGCATTGATGCGTTTGCTCCATTCCACCCCCGTAATCGAGTCCAGGCCCAAATCGACAAACTTCTTATGTGCCTCGACCTCGTCCGGTTCAAGGTACAACTGTTCGACCAATTGACGGCGCAGTTGTTGTTCAATTGCTGCCGGGTCAACGGTTGTTGCCGTTGACCCTTGGGCCGGAGTCACATTCGGCGCGGTGGTTACGTGGTCATCGGCATCATTGGGGGTTGATAACCGCACCGGCCCGGATTGGGCCGGCTGTTCTGCTGCAACCGCAGCGTGGGGTGCAGTTAGAACCAGTTTTGAAGGATGAAGCGGGTCAGGGTTAGGAGTAACCATCTCTATTTGTTCAGTCGCCTGATTTTTTGGGCGAGGCGTCTCTTGGTGATGCTGGCTGCCGTCAGGCCAGTACCGTTTTCTGGCAAAAGGATAGGTCGGTAAACTGATCCGGCGGGGCTTCTCCTGGCTGTAAAGGAGAGACCAATCAGGCTCCACTCCTGCTGTCCACAGTTGAGCCAACTTTTCCAGCCCGCCGCTTTTGATGAGCATCTCGACAAACGCTTTAGCCTCAACCCCTTCGGTCAACAGGTTCAGCCGTTCGTGGTTGGGGGTTAGCTGACCTTGATAGAAACGGTCGGTCTTATTTTCGAGATAATCCGAAAGCTTGTGGCGGATATCAGCCAAGGTGTGCGCCACAAAGGCCAGCCGGCTGTCCATTGCCTCTCGTCCCACCTGCAAGGTATAGGCCAGGTCGATGATCGATAGCGTCGGCGGTGAGGTCACTTGATGATGACGCTTACTTGCTGCTTCAAGCGAGGTCAGGTGGTGCGTCACCTGGGTCACTGAGGTCTGCCCTGAAAACAGGGTCAGGGGTAGTTTACACTGATACCGCTCCTCAACCATCATTTTTAGGTGGCTTAGTTGGACCGGATCGAGGTCATATTCCTCCAAGGGTTGTTCAACCTCAATGTCGTCAGGAGTAACGCCCATTATTTCTGCCACCATTGCCCGCAGTGCCGACTGTATGGTCAGAGGATGCGCCTCGTCATCGCGTTCCTGTTCGACTTGGTGCGGTGCTGATGCCTGCTCCAAGAAGGTTAACAACTTTCCGGCATATACCCTCAGTCGTTCCTCGTTCCTGGCCGATAACACAATCACCTGCAGCCCCGACCGTGACTCCTGACTCCTGTCTCCCGACTCCTGCCCCCGATACTCCTCGACCAGCAGATGGGCATTCGCTCCCCCTGCCCCAAAGGAACTTATCCCCGCCCGGCGCGGATATTCTGTCCGTACCCCTTCTGTCTCAAGGACAGGCCGTCTCCAGTCCGTTAACTCTCGCTGCACCCGGAACGGTGTCGCCTCGAAATCGATATGAGCATTCAAGGTCTCCGCGTGAAGCGACGGCACTAACCGGCGATGCTTCATCTGCAGCAGCACTTTGGTCAGTCCGGCGATGCCCGCCGCCGACTCCAGGTGGCCGATGTTCGACTTGACCGAGCCGATGGCGCAGGTGTAGCCGTTGGGGTAATGCTCGCCCCAGGCCCGGTTCAAGCCTCGAATCTCAATCGGATCGCCCAGCGCTGTGCCGGTGCCGTGCGCTTCGACATAGCTGATCGTGCTTGCCTCGACTCCGCTCATGACCAGCGCGGAGGCGATCAACTCGGCCTGGGCGTTGGGGTTGGGCACCGTGTAACCGCTGGTCTTGCCGCCGGCATTTATGGCGCTGCCTTTGATGATTCCATAAATCTGGTCCCCATCGGCTTTTGCCTGCTCCAATGGTTTCAATAAGATTGCCCCGACCCCTTCGCCGTTCACAAAGCCGTCAGCTCCGGCTCCAAAAGCCTTCACCTTATCGCCGGCCGAGAGCATGCGTATGCTGGACAAATCAATATACCGGCTAGGATGAATAATCAAATTGACTCCCCCCGCCACCGCGACTTGACACTCACCCCGCTTCAGACTCTCACAGGCCAGATGGACAGCCGTTAGCGAGGACGAACAGGCCGTATCCACCGCCAAACTAGGCCCGTACCAGTCAAATAGATAGGACACTCGATTGGCAATTGACCAGTAGGTCACCGGCGCTGATATGGCGGCTGACTTTTCTAACTGACTGTAACCGGCATTCATCACCCCCACAAAGACGCCCACCTGCCGAACTTGGGCCAGGGCGGCCCGGCTGTAGCCGGCGTCCTCCACGGTGGCCCAGACCGTCTCCAGGAAGAGCCGTTCTTGGGGGTCCATCCGCTCGGCTTCACGAGGCGAGATGTTGAAAAAGAGCGGGTCGAATTTATCGACCGTGTCGATAAAGCCGCCCCATTTGCTGTAGCTTGTGCCTACGTTGTCTGGGTCCGGGTTAAAGTAACGCCGGACGTCCCAACGTTCCGGGGGGATTTCACGGATGCAGTCGCGGCCTGCTTGTAGGTTCTGCCAAAAATCGTCTAACGTTTCGGCCAATGGATAGCGCCCACTCAAGCCAATGATGGCGATATCATCTGTCTGCGCTGCCGGTTTGCTCCCGGCCGTTTCGGGTTTGGATTGAAATCGGGGGGATCGGCCAAAGAGTTGGGCCACGTTAACCGGCTGCCGTAGCACGTTGACGTCTCTAGGCTGCGACTGAACTGCCCTGATTAGCGTAGCCACGGTGTCAGAATGATGGCTCAGGAAGTAACCGGCCAACTTCTCCAAGGTCATATACTCAAAAAGTAGGGTGGCCGGCAGTGCGCGTCCAAAATCTTGCCGGAGCCGATTGACGATTTCGAGGCTCATCACCGAGTCAATTCCATACTGCTCGAAGGTTTGATCCCGTTTCAAGCGATCCCGCTCAAGTTTTAGCGTGGCGGCGAAGATGTGAGCCAGGTAAACGGTGGTGGCAGCCTTAAGGTCGCCATTAGCCGGTACCTCGATAGGCGCAAGAGCTGGTTCTTTTCCTGGCTTATAACTATTTTCAGCCTGCTCGACCCGGCGTTCAAACGCAACCCCCAGTTGCGCTAAAATCGAGCGGTCGGCCTTGATAGCGGCTACCTGAGTTAACGGCCCGGCCACAATCTGGTCGAGGGCGGCTAGCCCCTCCGCGACCGCAATCGAGTGGATGCCCTGTTCGGCCAACCGCTGCCGGTATGCGTCCGTGGCTACCACCCCAACCGACCCCCAATAGCCCCAATTGATGACCTTGACCGGGTAAGGCTTAACCTGATCGAGATACAACGCAAAAGTATCGATAAACGTGCTGCCGGCGGCATAGTTGCTCTGACCGGCGTTGCCCCAAAAAGACTGGCTCGAGGAGAAAAAGAGCATAAAGTCCAACGGCTCATCTTTGACCGCCTCGGCCAGGACGAGGCTACCGGCCACCTTCGGAGCCAGCACCGCTTGCAAGGATGCTTCGTCCATCCGACTGATAACGCCATCCCGCAGCACCAGCGCCGAGTGGATGACCCCATTGATCGGCCCAAACGTTTCTTTGGCTTGTCGGACAACGGCTTGTATCTGGGCCAGGTCTGTGCCATCGGCCTGGCAATACAGATAGTCACCCCCCGCCGCCTCGATGCGCTTGAACTGCACTTCCTTTTCCGGCGTCAGGGCACTGCGACCGACCAGCACCACCTTGGCCTGAACCTGTCCAGCCAGATGCGCTGCCGTTTCCAAACCAATTCCGCCGGCTCCACCCAGGATGAGATACACCCCGCCCTGTCGGTAGGGCCGGTCTTGAGCCGTCGGCAAGTTTAGCGGGGCCAACCGCCTAACATAGCGAACTCCCTGTCGCAACCCGACGGGCTGACCTCGACTACCCCTTTCCGCCACGATGGCCGTCACATCCGTTCCATCGAGCGTAACCTGTCCCGCATCATCGGTTGTCAGGGCTACATCCAGACAACTGACCTCGACCAGCGGATACTCCTTGGCCAGGCTCCGTGTCAGTCCACTCAACGCGGCGCTCCAGGGCTGAATGGGTTGTTGTGGATGAAGCGGCTGGGTTTGGTTGGTTAGCACCTTTAAGGCTGATAGGTGGGTCATCAGCCCGTGCTGCTCGAGCAGTTTCACCAGGCGGAACAGGCTGAGGATGCCTTGCTCCTGACCCCGGTTCAGTCCACCCAAATCGGCCAGGTCGAACTGCTGCCCGCTCAAACCGCCCAGAAAATAGAGCGTGTCAATCGTGGCCAATGACCCGAGACTTGCCGAGACGCCGGTTTCATCGGTTAGGTCGATTTCCCAATCCGTCTCACTCAATTGGACTGTCTGGTCGCTCAGGAACAGGCACACCACCCGCTGCTGGGGATAGCGGTCGGCCAATGCAGCACTTAAGGTCTGAAGTTCTTTGGCAACGACCAGCACAACATCCCCTCCCCCTTGCGCCGTTGTGGACGGCGCATCGGGTAGGGCTTGCTGTTCCCAATAGGGCCGGTAATACCACCCTGAGGCCAGTGGGGTCACTGCTTTGAGGCTGAGATTATGCAGCTTGAGACACACCCGTCCCGCGTCATCCAGCAGGGCGATGTTGAAAGCCGTGTCCGGCTTGGCGGTCGACCGGGTAACATAGGCATACCCCGTTGTCGGGGCCGGCCTCAGGCACTCCAGCTTCTCCAGGGCAAAGGGCAAAACCAGACCCGCCTTCGCCTCGGTGTCGCTGTGGCTCAGCCCGATTACACTTTGTAGCAGCCCATCCATCAAGCTCGGATGCCAGCCATATGCCTCGTCGTCAACCTCAGCCGGCAGTCGCAGTCGAATCAGGGCCTCCGTCTCATTACGGATCACCCCTTCGATGACCTGAAATGCGGGACCATATTCCAATCCTTGCTGCTCGAATTGCCGGTAACAGTCCGCGCCTGATTGGATTTCCCGGCAGCGCTGCCGGAGCGCCACCAGGTCGATGAATTGGGCTTCTTCGACAGGTGTCCCAAAGACCAGCCGCCCCTGGCTATGCACTACCGGCTGCCCCGCCTCACCGACACTGTCGACCTCATAACTGACTTCACCATGCTCAGTCGGATGGAGGCTAAGCTGCATATCCAACAGGTCAGCGCTAACCATCAGGGGCCTGACCCAGACCACGTCTTTGATCTGGGTTATCACACCTTTTTTGACTGCCAACGCTCCGGCAGCGCGAGCCATTTCCAGATAAGCCGCTCCCGGCAGCATTTTCTGACCCTGCACCTGATGATCCGTCAAAAAGAACTCGGCTCCGGTGAAGGTCGTACTAAAGCGCTGCACTTCTAAGTCGGAGATATTGCGGTGAAGCAGCGGATGGAGGATGTCAATGGAGAATGGAGAATGGAGAATGGAGAATTGTCCATTGCTGGGAACCCAATAGCGCTCTTTGGCAAAAGGATAGGTTGGTAGACTGATCCGTCCGGGTTTTCTATCACTGTACAGCAAGTCCCATTCGATCTCAACCCCCGCTACCCACAGTTGAGCCAGCCGATCAAGGTCTCTCTCATTCATAGAAATCTTGATGAAAGCTTCCCCGGCCTTCCCAGCCATCAACTCTGATTTGAAGGCGTCTATATTGGTTTGGCCTTGATATAAGCCTGCGATGCTGGGTTGTTGCTGCGCGTACTGCCTCAACCGCTCAACTAACGCTTCGACAGTTGACACCACCAGGGCCAGCCGCGTCTCCATCGCCTCACGACCGACCTGCAAGGTGTAGGCCAGCTTGGCCAGGGCAACATCTGAATTGGCCGCCAAATGGGTCAGTAACCTCTGGACATACATGCTCAGCCGCTCTTCATTTTTGGCTGACAGCACGATTAGATGCGGCCCTTTCCCTAATTCCTGATCCCTGACCCCTGACCCCTGATACTCCTCTACCACTAAATGAGCATTGGTGCCCCCAGCTCCGTAGGAACTGATACCCGCCCGGCGGGGATATTCTTGTGGTAGCCCGTCAACTTCGACAACAGGCCGCTTCCATTCCGCTAAGGCCTGCTGTACCTCGAACGGTGCCGCCCCAAAATCGATGTGAGGATTGAGTTTCTCCGAATGAAGAGACGGGGCCAACTGCTGGTGCTTCATTTGTAGCAGGACTTTGGTCAAACCGGCGATACCGGCTGCCGACTCCAAGTGGCCGATATTTGACTTGACCGAGCCAATGGCGCAGCTGTATCCTATCGGTAAATCATCGCCCCAGGCCTGGCTCAAGCCTCGAATCTCAATCGGATCGCCCAGCGCTGTGCCGGTGCCGTGCGCTTCGACATAGCTGATGCTTTCCGCAGGGACTCCGCTCTTGCGCAAGGTATCGGCAACTAGACGGCCCTGAGCAACCGGATTAGGCACCGTATAGCCATTGGACTTGCCACCGTGGTTGACGCTTGAACCTTTGATGATCCCATAAATGTGGTCGCCATCCGCTTCGGCTTGAGCAAGCGGTTTGAGCAGCACCGCGCCAACACCTTCGCCGGGTACATAGCCATCCCCGCCTGCGCCAAAGCTGCGGCAGCGCCCATCACTGGCCGCAAAGTTACCCTGCGCCAGGCGGCGGTATTTGTTGGGGTGAATCGTGACATTAACCCCACCCACCAGCGCAGCAGTACACTCGCCCCGTTTGAGGCTTTCACAAGCCAGATGGATGGCCGTCAGCGATGAGGAACACATCGTATCCACTGCCAGGCTCGGGCCGTTCAGGTTAAGGTAATACGACACGCGATTGGCGATGGAGGCATACGTTGAACTGAGGCTCAACTGCTCATGGCCGTACAACTGATATTCGCCCCACATCACCCCCACAAAGACCCCCACTTGACCCTGCCATTGCTTAGCCAATGTTTGGCGGGTGTAACCGGCATCTTCCAGAGTCTGCCAGGCGATTTCCAGAAAGAGCCGCTCCTGGGGATCTGTCAGTTCGGCTTCACGGGGCGAGATGTTAAAGAAAAGCGGGTCGAACTTATCGACATCGGCCATAAAGCCACCCCACTTGCTGGTGCTTTGGCCTGGCTTATGCTGATTGGCCTTATCATAGCGCCGCCGATCCCACCGTTCGGCGGGGATTTCGCTGATACAATCTCGGCCGGTTTTTAGGTTCTGCCAGAATTCGGTCAGGGTCTCCGCCTGCGGATAGCGGCCACTCAAACCCACAATGGCAATATCTTTACTATTGTTTAAAGCGGCGGCCCGCTCGCCGGTATGTTGCAGCCAGCGTTGGCGGGACGAATTCGGCACGCTGTCAGCCCGTGTCTGGTCTGGAACCGGTGGCGTTGCTTCAGTCTGTCCGGATTCTAGCCCCAGAATGTTTTGTAATAGAGCCGGATAGGCCTCCACAAAATAAGCGGTAAGGTCGGCCAAGCTTTCGTACTCAAAAAAGAGGGTCTTCGATAGGTTATCAAAATGTTGTTCTAACTGTCGGATCAGGGCTAGCATCATAATCGAGTCAAGCCCGTACTTCTCCCACGGCGCATTCGGCTCGATGCGGGTCGCCGGTAGCTTTAAGTTTTCTGATAAGCGTGCTTTGAGATAACTCTGAGTCGCGTCGAATAAAGGGCCGTCTTGGGCTGCGGTCAGAGCGACAGTCTGATCAATTTCGATGGCTCTGTCTCGCTCACTGCTGCCGAGATAAGCCCTAATTTTCCGACCATCACGACCGGCAATCCGCACCGTAACACCCTTCAGCGTCACCCAGACGGCTCCTTGTTCATTCGTCAAGGTGATGTCAAATTTAGCCACATCACCGGCCGAATCAACCCCGGCGCTCCACATAGCATAAGCATACGCCTGCTTCGGAGAAGCGTCGTAAATCGTGACCGTCTCCACGGCAAAGGGCAGAAACAATCCCTGCTTTACTTGCTCATCCTGGCTAATCGCCAACCCCATCATGGCTTGCAAGGCAGCATCCAGCACGCTCGGATGCAGACCGTAGCCTGTTTGGTCCGCCGCAGCCGGCAGCCGAAGACGAGCCAATGCTTCCTGCTGACCGTGGCTAATCTGATCCAATCCTTGCAAGGCCGGACCGTACTCCAAGCCTCGCTCCTTAAACCGCGGATAACAGGCTGCACCCTCAATCGTTGACCGGCAGCGGGCCTCGATGGCTGGGATATCTAACGGCTCCGGGGGCTGCGCCCGACCAATTACCAATTTTCCTTGGCTGTAAACCAGCCCGTTGCTGCTGACCTCAAAGGCAATTTCACCCTTCTCTTCAGGATAGAGTCCGAGCAGTACTTGGTGTGATTCGTTGGAAAAAGCGCTTTCTGCGACCACCATCGGCCTGATCCAGATTACATCTTTGATTTGGAAAATCGTTTCATGTTCAACCGCGATTTCTCCGGCGGCCCGAACCATTTCCAAATAGGCCACCCCCGGCAGGACTTTCTCGCCCCGCACTTGATGATCCCTCAGAAAAAATTCGGCTCCGGTGAAGGTGGTGCTAAAGCGTTGTTCTGTGAGCGTCGAGGTATTCTTGTGAACCAGCGGATGCAGGCGATCAATGGAGAGTTGTCCATTATCAACAGTCAATCGGCCATTAACAGGTAGCCAATAGCGCTCTTTGGCAAAGGGATATGTTGGGAGTGATACCCGATAAGGTTTGTCTACCCCATACAGCAAACTCCAATCAATCACCGCTCCTCTGACCCAGCCGACAGCCAATTTTTCTAGCTTAACCTTAGTCAACCAGTGCCGAACCAGCACCCGGCTGTCTTCCCCATCGTTGAGCAAATTGAAGTTACCGGAGTCTTGCTTCACCTGCCCTTGGTAACAATGTAGAATGTCTGTTTCTCCGGCCAGATAGGCCGTCAATTTTTCACGTAAGGTTGCAATATCGTCCACAACCAAAGCCAGCCGGGCATCCATCGCTGCTCGACCCACTTGCAACGTGTAGGCCATTTCGGCCAGCGAAACATCAGCATTTGCTTCCAAAAAGGCTTGCATTTTTCCGACATACGTTCCTAGTCGGGCCTCGTTCTTAGCCGACAGCACAATCAAATGGGGTCCTGCCCCTGACGCCTGTCCCCTGACGCCTGCCTCCTGATAATCCTCGATGACCAGATGGGCATTGGTCCCGCTGAAGCCAAAAGAGCTGACGCCGGCCAGGCGACGTCCGCCCGTTGGAGACGGCCACGGCGTAATGTCCGTTGGGACTACCAGCGGAAACGCATCCCAAGAAATATAGGGATTGGGCTTCTCAAAGTGCAGATGGGGCGGAATTTGTCCGTGCTGCAACGACAACACGACCTTGACCAATCCGGCTATCCCGGCTGCCGCTTCGGTATGGCCGATGTTGGTCTTGACCGAACCGACCGTCAGTGGGTTGTCCGCCGTTCGACCTGCGCCGTAGACATTGCCCAGCGCTTTGATTTCAATCGGGTCGCCCAGCACCGTGCCGGTACCATGCGCTTCCACATACGAAACCTCATGCGGCTCAATCATGGCCGTTTGAAGGGCTTTGCGCAGCAGCGCTTCCTGAGCCAGTCCGTTAGGTGCGGTCAAACCGTTACTGGCTCCATCCTGATTGACCGCACTGCCCCGGATGACGGCCAGAATGTTATCCCGATCGGCCACGGCCTCGGAAAGGCGCTTGAGAACGATCACCCCGCAGCCTTCACTGCGGACATAGCCGTTGGCCGAGGCATCGAAGGTTTTGCAGCGACCATCGGCAGCCAGCATCCCGGCCTGGGCAAAGGTCTGGCTCAACTCCGGTGATAATATCAGATTGACCCCGGCCGCCAGGGCCAAATCACACTCACCGTTCTGCAAGTTCTGGGCGGCCAGATGCACCGCCACCAGCGAGGAGGAGCAGGCGGTGTTGACCGCCATGGCCGGCCCCTGCAAGCCCAGGGCATAGGCGATCCGTCCGGCGGCGACCGAATTGGAGTTACCGCTGCCAAAGTAAGCCTCCACCGGCTGCTGCTGTTTGAGTTGGAGCAGCTCATAATCGTGGCTGAAGATACCGACAAAAACGCCGGTCTGGCTCTCGCGTAACGAAGTCGGATCGATGCCGGCCTGTTCCAAAGCGTGCCAACTCTCCTCCAGCAAGAGACGCTGTTGAGGGTCCATTACCTCGGCTTCGCGGGGCGGGATGTGAAAGAAGGCGGCATCAAAGTGGTCAACTCCGTCCACAAAGCCGCCGTACATCCGATCCGGTTCGCTCGATAAGCCGGAGGCGCGATAGGTGTCTCGGCGGTTGGCCGGCATTTCGGTGATGGCATCGATGCCGTTGCGCAGCAAGGTCCAGAACTCTGCCGGGTCGGTCACTCCGCCGGGAAAACGGCAGGCCAGCCCGATGATGGCGATGGCGTCGTCTCCATCTGTCTTTGTCGCCCGGCTGGTCTCGGGCATAGGCTCCGACGTCATCGAGAGAGGGTCTGTCTCAGGCTCCGACATTGCCGGCTCGACGGAAGACATCTGCTCCCGAAAGTAGTGCACCATCGCTTCGGGCGTACTGTATCTAAAAAAGAAGGTTGGCTCGATGTCGGTATCGAGGTGTCGGCCAAGCAAAACCCGTAACTCCATCAACTCCAGCGAATCCAGCCCCATCTCCATCAGAGGGCGGGTC
>JAGRBZ010000159.1:11271-17331 GCA_020433805.1 Anaerolineae bacterium | reverse complement strand
ATTGGCTGCATAACCTACTTATTTCTACCTCTGCCGTCGGCTTTAACCTCAACCACAGAAAATACTAGAATTAGGAAAATTTATCCTTAAATTTATCGATGAAAATACTTATAGGCATTCATGAGATTGCGAATCTCGTCAAAGATTTTGGTGATACACTTTCTGGGGCGGGGTATGATGTGAAAACGTTATCCTACGGTGGTCATCAATTCTATCGACACAATGAGTACAGCTATTTTATCAAATTTCCGACCTTATTTAAAAAAAATGCTGCTACCAGATTTCTCTATCCGCTGCTGGTCTTGCCTTTTTATTTACCCTTGATCTTCAAATTTGATACGTTTATTTTTGTTTGGTCGATTACTTTTTTGCCGTTGAATCTTGATCTGTTTCTGTTGCGATGGTTAGGCAAGCGCGTCATTATTTTTAACTGCGGCAGCGAGGTTCGATATCGTCCGATCCATTACAGAATTGATACGGAAGTGTTAAGTCTACCCCGATTTAAGGATAAAGCGTTCGAAGCCACATTCATTAAAAGTTCTCTCAGTTTTCTGCGCACGTTTTATACCCAAAAAGTCCAGGAATGGTCCGGGTGCCAAATTGTATCGCTTAGAGATCAAGCTACTTTTCAAAAAAAAGATTATTTTATCTTTCAACTAGCTACCCAAAAAGTTGTCGATGGCCCTAAAAAAACAAATGCTGTCCCTTTAATTATTCACGCTCCCAGCAATCGAGCTATCAAAGGGACGGAGTATGTTTTAGCCGCGATTGATATGTTGAAGCAAGAGGGCTTAGAATTTGATTTTGAATTGATTGAAGGTCAAGATAACGCCTATGTGTTGTCTCGATTGGCTGCGGCCGATATTGCGGTTGATGAGCCGGGTGTCTGGATTGCCAAATTTTCGTCAGAGGCGCTGGCGGCGAGTTGCGTAGTTATTGGTGGGAATAATCCCCGTTACATGGGCTTCGCTAGGACCGACTCGCCGGTAATACAATTTAGACCGGATACCGAGTATTTAGCCCGAACTCTACGGAGACTGATTCTCGATCAACCTGAACGGCAGGCTGTGATGCAAGCATCATACGCCTATTGGCAAAATAATTATTCGCCTGAAGCTTTTGTTAGCTATTTTGAAAAATTGTTAATCGGTCAGGGCGAAACCTTTGCCGCGCTGCCGAGTCATAAAAAAATGTTGTTGAAATTTGCCCCAAAAGAGTATCAAAAACGCTTGATCTGGTTGTTTTACTGATGTTTAAACAGTTTTTTAAGGATAGTGCTATTTATTGGCTGGGGATTACGCTGTCTCAGGGGATCGGTTTAATTCTACTGCCTATTTATGCCCGTGTTTTTTCCCCGGCTATGTACGGTGTGATCGATATCTTGCTGATTATGGCCAAATTGGTGTATCTGGTCGTCGCACTAGAAATATCACAAGCGCTGGCGCGGTTCTATACCGAAATTAAAAGTAAAGACGACAGAGTGAAATATGCCTCGACGGCGCTGTGGTTTGCAGGAACCATGTACACCCTGTTTGGGTTAATCGCGTGGTGGTTTGCCGACCCACTGAGCAATCTCGTTTTAGGCGTTGAGGGACAAACAGTTATCTTTAAGATCGCTGTATTAACGATGTGGGCCGAGGGCCTATTCTACTTGCTGCAAGGGCAGCTTCGCTATCGATTACAAGCGACAGCCTTTGCGGTTGTTAGTATTTGTAACGTAGCGGTATCCGTAGGGACGGTTTTAATTTTATTGTTGGTCTTTAAGTTAGGCGTTGTTGCCGTTTTTTGTGGGCAATTTATTGGCGCTCTGGCGGGTTTAGGTTTAGCATTTTACTTTTCGCGCGATGATTATCGACCCGTATTTGACCGAGCCAAATGTAGAGAGATGCTTAGTTTTTCGATCCCTTTGGTGCCGTCGAGCATTGGCATATTTGTCACACTTTACATTGATCGGATTATGATTAAATGGTTGATGTCCATTGGTGATTTGGGGATATACGCTGTTGGCTATCGGGTTGCTTCAATTATGCTGCTGTTGAGCGTTGGGGTGCAAGCGGCCTTGACCCCCTTGATTTATAATTACTATCAAAAACCCGACACGCCTCAGGAGTTAGCGAAGATATTTCGTTACTTTACGGCGTTTGCCTTGCTTGTGGTGATTGGATTATCGATTTTTGCTCCGGAAATTTTAATGATCCTAACGACGCCGGAATATTATGGCGCGTCTCAATTAATTGCCTGTTTAGCCCCGGCGGTGTTGTTGTATCGAATGTATATTTTTGCGCCGGGGTTGAGCATCGCTAAGCAAACGAAAAAGATCGCTGTAATCAATATCGGCAGCGCCCTATTGAACATCGGTCTTAATCTTTTGCTGATCCCCAGAATTGGCCTGATGGGAGCCGGGATCGCGACTTTATTAAGTAGTGTGGTCGCTTTTTCCGCACAGATGATCCTCAGCCAGCAGCAATATTTCGTGCCTCATGCCTGGCGTAATCTAACCCTAGCCCTCCTTTTTTCAATAGGAATTGTATGGGTGGGGGCGCAAGTCAATATGGACTTATGGACTGATATAATGTTAAAAATGATGCTGCTGGGGATGGCGGCCGGGGGATTTATTTTAATGGGATTATTACGCGTTGAAGAGTTGAAATCGGCTCGACTGTTATTAACGCATTTTCAAATAGCGAACAAGATTTAGTAGGATAGCCCTATGAGACAGACAACATCCAACCCGAATGATGACTCTATAATCACAAAACCACTTGCCTGGACACTACTGATTACTTTACTCTTGGTTGTCTGGTTTCTGTGGTCGTACCTATGGGATCGATACCAAGTGGTTCGAGATATCCAAAATTTTTACTGGATGGCGCGGGCTAAGGATGCCGGCTTGTTTGCCCGGGACTACCTGTATATTCCTACCAACAATATCATCGAGCTAAATATATCAGGTTTTGATTTATTGATTTATCCGCTCAGTTTGGGCTACGGTTTGTTTTTCTATCTGGCCAGCACGATAATTGATTATGTATGGATAACCAAAATTTCGGCCCTGCTGATTGCGCCTATTTGCGTTATATTTTTATTTCGGATTGGCCAGCACTTGCGCGATGCCTTAACTGGCGTCAGTTTGAGTTTGCTTTTTGTCTTTTTTATCCTGGCGTCTCCTCTCTCTATTTCTATCTTTAGCGGCTTGCAGCGGGGTTATGCTATCCCTATTTTGATCGCATTCCTCTATTTCTTGATTCGACAAAATTTTACATTGGCCGGCTTTATGATCTTAATCAGCGCCTTTGTCTATCTGCCAAATTTCCCGCCGATGGTTATTACCTATCTCTTTTGTCTCCTCAACTTTAACGGTAAGTATAAAGTTTCGCTTGATTTGAGTCGTTCTAAAGTACTGCCACTGGTAATTTTTGGAGTCGGTTCAACCCTTGCCGTAGCTTCGGCGATGGCCGTTCAACTGCAAATTATTCCCAATACACCTATTCCTGAATTTACAGAAATTACCTATCCTAGTAGCACGGTTGGAGAAAATCCCTTTTACCAACCCGGCGGTTCGATGTCTTTGTTTATCGGGTTCCCTTTTCTGGGACGAGCCGGTCTTTTTGATACCGGTGGCGATGTGGTTAACTTTTTGGTCATGGCCGTTTTGGCAACTTTGATCTACAGAGTCATTGGCGTCCAGTCTGTGCGTAGAGTACCCCGCCCCACTTGGTATTTGTTGGCAGCCGGAATAATTATGTATATTATCTCGTTCTCGATCGTTGTAGAATTTTCGTCTTTTGTGCTTTACCTACCGTCCCGGTATACGCGCTCAACCTTGATTTTGACCATGCTGTTTTTCATCGGCTTAAACTGGGTCGATTTTGCTCAGCGTTTTCCCCATTGGTTCTTTAAAAATTTACGGTTGATCGTTTTTTTCTTCGTTTGTCTAGGGCTGGTATTAGGCGTAGTATATTTTCTAACGCCAAATACAAAGTTGGTTATGCCCACATTTTGGCTTATTGGCTTGATGTTAAGTGGCGTTCTCGTGCCGCTTGGAGCCACATGGCTGTTTCACTTGGTACAATCGAGTTTGGCTTCGAAATCGAGCCTTAGGTGGGGAGCTGCTGCTGCTGTTTTGGTGGTTACAATGACGTTAGCGACATTTTATATCAACCTATTAACAGTAAAAAAAAGCCAACCTTCGGCTGAAGAGCGCGCCCTTTACGAATTTGTAGCGGCTCTACCCAAAGACGTAGTGTTGGCCGGCGATCCAGATATTTTGACCAATATTCCGCTGTTTTCGAAAAGAAGCGTCTTGTTTCGGGAGATGTTTCCACGAGATGATGCCCCCATTCTACAATATTTTGATGCCCAGTATGGAGAAACGGTTCAGCCTGCGTTTGATTTTTGCCGGCGTTATCGAACTGATTATCTGATCCTAAACACGCAAGATTTTCAAGCCGCCTACCTGACCGAAGCTCAGTTTTTTTATCAACCCTGGAACGACCAAATTGTAGATTTAATCGACGGCCGTACCGAATTCGCTCTCCTTGACCTTAAGCCCATTTTCACCAGCGGCCCCTACCGTGTTATAAAATGTGATGCTGATACCTTTTTGGCAGCATCACACAAGTAAAATGGCCCAACTTTTTCCGTCATCCAGTGCGGTACCTACTTTATGGTTCTACCATAATCAGATGAAATGGTAATGTTCGGTAAAATTCAGCACACGGTCACACAATCAATTGCGCTTTACGGCTTACTTGTCATACTCATTCTCTATAATGCCTTTTTCATCACGTATGCCTTCAAAAAACATGCCGCCTTTCAAACGGCAGGGCTTGACTTGGGTAATTATGAACAGGTTCTCTGGAATACCGTGCACGGCAGGCCTATGGCCTTAACGACTATGCAAAACATCACCTCTAATTGGCAAATTCATTTTGAGCCAATTTTGATGTTGATTGTACCTGTATACGCCTTTTTTCCGGCACCGCATACCTTAATTGTTTTGCAAACCGTGACGATTTCGCTGGGAGCTATCCCCATTTTTTTGTTGGCCAAACAAAAATTATCAAGCCCTATGGCCGGATTGACGTTTGCGGTGGTCTACCTGCTCTTTCCCGCTCTCCAAGGGGCGCTGCTATTTGATTTTCATGCGTTTGCGCTGGCGGCAACCTTTATCAGTTGGGCCTTGTGGTTTCTATTTAATCGGCACTACTGGCCGGTGCTGGTGCTAACATTGTTGGCCATGGCTTGTAAAGAAAATGTGGCGCTGTTGGTATTGATGATGGGGGGATATATCGCCCTGGTACAGCGACAGTGGCGCTGGGGCGTTACGATTGGTGGGATAGGAGCGGCGTGGTTTGGATTAGTCAATTTAGTGTTTATTCCATCGGTTAGTCCCGTTGGCGAGAACATTCACCTGGCCCGTTACAGCCAATGGGGCGACAGCATGTCTTCGGTGATTATGGGAGTTGCCCTGAATCCGCTTGAGGTTTTGCGTTTCATGTTTAGTGGCGATCGGTTGCTCTACTGGGTTCGCTTAACGATGCCGGTGGCTTTTATAGCGTTGCTCAACCCGCTGGTGTTGTTCATGGCGCTGCCGGAACTGGTTATTAATACGCTCTCAACCTATCCGCCCAACTATCAGCTTGATCAACTTCATTATTCGGTTGCGATTGTGCCGTTTGTAGTCGTAGCCGGTATTAACGGTGTGGCTCGATTGGTTGAATTTGCAGCACCTAAATTTAAACACGTGTCGGCCAGTTTTTTGCAGACCATATTACTGGCCTTAATTTTGTTCGCTACCTTAGCTTATCAGGTTCAGTTTGGCCATACACCCATTGGTCGTTACTTCGACTGGCCTAAAGTGACCGAACATCATCACCAGGCCGAAACGATGTTGGCTCAGATTCCGTCTGAAGCAGCGGTTGCAGCGCAAAATAATCTTGTGACGCGTCTAAGTCAGCGTGAGTGGATTTTTATCCTGCCCAAGCTGTCACAAGCCGATCAGCAAGCCGAGTACATCGTCGTGGATATGCAAAGCCCACTTTTTCCCTATGACCATAT
>JAGRBZ010000159.1:0-11261 GCA_020433805.1 Anaerolineae bacterium | reverse complement strand
TAGCCATGAATGATTATAAGCAGTGTATTTTGACCTCTCTAGAACCTGCTGACCAGCCACAAGAATTATTAGACTGTGGTTGTGATGATGGCGAATGGACGTTAGAACTGGCAAAGCAGATAGGATGTGTAAATTTACATGGTATTGAGATTGTAGAAAAGCGTCGAAAATTGGCTATTGAAAATGGAATTCGTGCTCAAACAGGGAGTTTGAATGAAAGTTTTCCATTTGATGATGCTCAATTTGATGTGGTTCACGCTAACCAGGTTATCGAACATTTGGCGGATACGGATAATTTTATCAAAGAAATCTATCGGGTATTAAAGCCAGGGGGATATGCGGTTATTTGTACTGAAAACTTGGCAAGCTGGCACAACATTTTTGCTTTGCTTTGGGGCTGGCAGCCCTTTTCTTTAGCTAATGTTTGTGAAACGAAATTTCAGGTGGGCAATCCCCTCGCTATTCATGCTGGCGAACCCACGTTTTACCCCAAAAGCTGGCAGCATCTGAGAGTTTTTGCCTATCGAGGATTACGAGAAATTTTTACTGAACACGGCTTTCAAGTTGATACTTATATTGGCTCTGGATACTACCCTTTACCTAATTTTGTTAGCAAGTGGGATCCTCGCCACGCCGCTTTTCTTACCCTCAAAGTTAGAAAACCAAGATGAAGCGGAATAAGTACATCTCGATTACGGTGCTCATTGCAGTTACCATTGCTATAATTCTTTATCTTTGTGCCCAACCCCAACTATTGACTTCGCTTAGTAACTTATCCTGGTCTTTAATGGCGTTAATTATTATATGCCGTTTTTTTTTCTTAATGACAAACGGGCTGTATCAAAAAGCCTTTGCTAATAAATTTGAAGTTGATCTAAAGTTTGTTGAATGGTTTGGCCTTTCTATTGTTACGACAATGGGCAATTATATGACACCTTTTTCCGGTGGGATGGTATTCAGAGCAGCTTACTTGAAACATCAGCATAAATTTGCTTATGCACGTTTTGCCACTTTAATCGCTTCTAATTATCTCGTAGTCTTTTGGGTCGTTGGTGTTGTTGGATTTGGGGTTCTTATCTCGTTTTTTCCCTTGAGAGAGGTTTACTTACGTCTGGCTCTTTTCTTTCTGGCAGTTAGCATGATTATTTCGACGCTGATATTACTACCAAATATTCGTCTGCCGGGGAATTATCCTCTTGTAATATCTCTAAATATATCTCTTGAAGGGTGGAATGCCGTAAAAAATGATCGAAAATTATTGGTTCAATTAGCTCTTTATACGGTGTTAAATATTTTACTAAATGGACTATCCTTCTGGATTGCCTATATTGCTGTAGGGGTTCAGATCTCTTTCCCTTCAGCCTTATTAATTAGCTTGATTGGTGTCTTTTCAATCTTGTTGAATGTTACCCCCGGTAACTTAGGTATTCAGGAAGTTGTGATAAGTATTTCCTCGAATTTGCTTGGAGCCGGTAGCGGAGAAGGATTGTTAGTAGCGCTGATTGTGAGAACATCTACTCTGCTCTTGGTCTTTGTTTTAGGCCCCATCTTTAGTTACATTCTCACTAAAAAGCTTGCTGTGTTGAAAAGCCAGTCTCACGCATCGCCCTAGAGTTGCACAGAAACAAGTCATTATCTGCATCGTTTTCTATATCTGCTTCGTATTTATTTGATAACGGATAGTAATCTTGAAAGTAGATCAATTTTCTAACCGATCATCAGTTTCCATCAGAAGACTAAAATTACTTAATTCCCCTCTAACTATAGTAATAACGCTGTCATTGCTATTAACCTTTGTGGTGTTGTCAACACAATTGTGGGATCGGTTTCAAGTAGCCAAAGATATGCAAAACTTTTATTGGATGGCTCGTTACCAAGACTCCGAACTTTTTGATGTTGATTATCTACGTGAAAAAGAATTAGTTGAGTTCAATTTAGGGGGAAAGCCATTTATTGTCTACCCTATTAGTCTTGGATACGGCTTGCTTTACTACGCAGCGAGTTTCGTTGTAAATCATATTTGGTTTTCTAAATTTCTCATTCTGTTACTTCTACCGCTGTGTCTCATTTATCTCTTTAAAATTGCACAAATTGCCGGCTCGCAACTTAGCGGTATTTGTTTAAGCCTCATTTTTACTTTTTTTATGTTGGCCTCTTACCAATCTGTGTCTATCGGTAGTGGATTGCAGCGTGGATTTATTATTCCTTTACTGATTGTTTTTCTTTATTATTTGGCTCGAAAGCATTTTGTTAGAGCTGCCGTAACCATTTTTGTAAGTGGGCTAATATATTGGCCTATATTTCCACTCACCGTGTTAACTTTTAGTTTGTCACTAATAAAACCCCATCCCAAATACAAATTTGCGATTGATTTTGATGTTAGAAAGATTGCACCGTTCTTGGTGTCAGTTATCCTCTCACTAGGTGTTTTGATTTGGGGACTGACTGTAAATTCTAATCTGGTGATCCCCAGAGACACGGCCGTAACTCAAGATCCTATGCTGTCCGCTGAGGGTTCTACCCCCCTCTTTATTAGCTTTCCGTGGCTTGGCCGGGCCGGAGTTTTTGACTCCGGAATCGATATTGTTAATTTCATCGTATTGGCAATCTTTGCCGGGTTGATTCTCAAACTGTCTGGACGCCAATCTCTGCGTCGAGTACCGGTGGCCGGATGGTATCTGCTGCTCTCTGGGTGGATAATGTTTATTGCTTCGTTTATTACTTTCGTTGGTTTTTCTTCATCGATTTTGTACCAGCCTTCACGTTATACGCGTGCAGTTTTATTTTTGGTCATGATTCTATTCGTAGGGTTAAATTGGCCCGATTTTCTACAAAAATTTCCAGCCTGGTTTCGTAAGAAGCAACTGCAAATTATTTTTTTCTTTGTATCATTGGGTTTTTCACTAAGTTTAGCCTATTTCGTCTTTCCTTCTCGACTACTTCTCGTACCATTAATCTGGTTTCTCTTTATCATTGGTGCTGGCTTCGTTACATTGCTGGGTGGTAGTAGCTGGTATTGGCTTCGGCACAACTCCACGACGTCTCGAATGGCCGGTCTTCTATTAATTACGATAGTTACGCTGTTGACCGGTTTTTATTATATCAACAATCTTGGTCTTAAATTTATTAATCCTTCTCAAGCTGAACGCAATATTTATGAATTTGCTGCCACGTTGCCTAAAAATGCAATTTTGGCCGGTGACCCTATTGTCATGTCTGGCATTCCACTCTTTTCAGAACGGAGCGTGCTTTTTCGAGATCTACACCCGAATGTCAATTCTAATTCGATCATCTTCATTCCCGAATATTTTGAAGCGCAATATGCACAATCACCCCAGGTTATTTTGGATTTCTGCCAAAAGTACAAAGTCACTCACCTGGTGCTCAACATGACCCAATTTGACCCCAATTTCATCGCCGGACAGGAATTTTTCTACGAACCCTGGAACAGTGAGATCATCGAAAAATTAGATCAAATGCCTCTAACCAAATTCATGCTGCCCACAGTTCCACCTATCTATAGTAGTGAGCCTTATCGAATAATTGAGTGTACACCCACTACCTTCGACGGGATCAGATAAGCGGAGTTATCCTATATGGCTGCCTCTAAATACGTCGTCCGACGAAAGATTACCTGGCCCATCATCTTGATTGTTATTTCGGTACTGGCCGTGCTGTATCTGCAACTCCCCCAGCTAACTGATCCCTACCGCGTCGATGGCGATTTTCGTAGCTACTATTGGATGAATAAATTTCAAGACCCGTCGCTCTTCCCCGTCGATCCCCTCAATCGGGCTAGCTACGTTACTTTTAATCTGTTTGGTCTACCTGTTCCATTAATTCTGACCAGCCTGGGCTACGGCCTGCTGTTCTATGCCGGTAGCTTTTTCTTTACTCCGCTAGTGTTTAGCAAACTGTTGGCTTTCATTGTATTGCCCATTAGTACGCTCTATCTGTATCAATTCGGTCGCAGTGCAAAAAGTGAGTCAACCGGCGTTGCGTTGGCTATCGGCTTTATCTTGATTGTTCTTGCCTCACCATCATCGACTTCGATTTTGCCGGGCTTGCAGCGATTCTGGGCGCTGTCATTAGTCATTCCGGTTATCTATTATCTCTATCGGCAGCAATACTTGGCCACGAGCGTAGCCCTGCTGGTTTGTGTGTTACTTTATGCACCTATGTCTCTATTGGGAGCAATTTGCTGGAGTTTTTACCTGTTGCCTGCTCTTTGGGCCAACCGAACTCGTCCGGCGACCTGGCGACATCAACGGGGGTTGCCTATATTAATTGGCTCCAGTATCATCGCGGTGGGAGTAATGGCCCCTTTGTTTTTGACCGATTTTTTTGTGGTGCCTAATCCGACCCAGAACGCTCTACCTCAATTCAGTCAGGTTGCCGCGCAACCCGACCCTGTTTATGATCACTTATGGGATAATCCTAACTTTCAGACCGGGGGAAAAGCCCCCCTATTTTTTCTGTTTCCTCTAATAGGTCTGGGAGGATTGGTCAACAATGGCGAGGATGGCGTTCACCTATTGCTGATGCTTAGTCTGAGTACCCTGATTCTCCTCATCCGGGGACGCAAGGCACTGGCCCTGCCAACTGTAATGTGGAGTTTGCTTTGGGTCGGATTTGTGGCTTTAACCCTATCATGGCTGGTTATTTGGTTAGCCGATGCTTTTTTACTCTATTTGCCCAGCCGTTATACCCGTGTTAGTTTGCTGTTCTCTTTTTTAGCGTTCGTCGTTTGGAATGGAGCCGAGACGCTAGAGGAAGGAGTAATTACCCTCCGTACCAACAGGAATATATTACCTTGGATGGCCGGTGGCGTAGCCTCAGTGGCTCTAGCCCTCATCTTTTTCTACCCATCCGATCTAGCGACTATTGGTGGTTTGAACATGAAATGGTTGCTGGCTGTGGCTGGTTTGCTGTTCGAGTACGTGTTATTTCAATCTGAAAACTATTACATTGTCACCTGTACATCTGCCGATCTTGCTCTGGAGGGGAGATAATTGTTAAATGTACGAATTTGGCCGTCTTCTGGCTCCAAGATCCAAGACCGCTGGAGCAATATCAAGTAATCACTTTTCTGACTAATGGGTAATGGAAATTATAACAAATCATCAAAACAAGTTATCCCCTTGGTTTTGCTTTTTATTCTGCTCTTATATAATGCCTTTTTCATTGCCTATGCTCTCCAAAAGCATGCAGCTTTTCAGACGGCAGGACTTGATTTGGGCAACCATGACCAGGCCCTATGGAACACAATTCGAGGTAAGCCATTAGTAATGACTACGATGCAGGAGGTGACATCGCGTTGGGGTCTCCATTTTGAGCCGACATTACTGCTATTAACACCTGTTTATGCTGTATTTAGGGTTCCTCAGACACTCATTATTCTGCAATCGATTATTGTCACTGCAGGAGCAATTCCTATTTTTTTCTTAGCCCGCCAAGAACTTCAAAGTGATCTGGCCGGATATATCTACAGCCTTGTCTATTTATTGTTTCCGGCATTGGAAGGGGCACTTTTATTCGATTTTCATGCTGCTGCGTTAGCGGCTGCATTGCTTAGCTTTGCTTTGTGGTTTTTAGCCAACCGGCAGTATCGGTTACTTTTTGTCATGCTCCTGTTGGCGATGGGGTGTCGAGAAGACATTTCATTGATTGTTCTGCTTATGGGGGGGTATATCTGGCTAGTGCAGCGACAGCGTAGTTGGGCTGTAACCATTATGGGGACTGGTTTTTTATGGTTCTGCTTGGCCAATCTTGTCTTGATTCCGATATTTAGCCCGGTCGGTGACAACATCCATATAACCCGTTATGGGCAATGGGGCGATAGTATGGGGCAAGTAATCGTCAATTTACTCACGCATCCGCTCGAGGCGATGACATTTGTATTTTCGGGTGATCGATTACGTTATTTGCTCCGGCTGACCATGCCGGTGGCTTTTACGGCTCTGTTGGATCCCCTCACCCTGTTGATGACCCTGCCCGTATTGGCCATCAACACCTTGTCGGACTGGCCGCCCAATTACCAACTGGATCGTTTTCATTATTCGGCCATAATTGTCCCATTTGTAGTTGTGGCAAGCGTTAATGGTGTAACTCGATTGGTTAAGTTTGCTGCCCCCAAGTTCAAGCACGTTAAGCCAAGGTTTTTACAAAATTCGTTGTTGGCCATGATTTTTATTGTAATCCTGGCCTACCATGTCCAGTTTGGACACACTCCAATCGGACAATATTTTGAGTGGCCCCTTGTTACGGAACATCACCGGAAGGTAGATGCTATTCTATCCCAAATTCCACCCCAGGCTGTCGTTGCCGCACAAAATAATTTGGTTCCCCGTATCAGCCAACGCGAATGGATTTTTATTTTACCTAAGCTGTCACAAGCCGATCAGCAAGCCGAGTACATCGTCGTGGATATGCAAAGCCCACTTTTTCCCTATGACCATATTGAAAATTACTGTGCCGACATCGCCAAATTCCTAGCGACTCCCGAGTACGGACTGATTGTGGCGGATGACGGTTTACTTCTATTCAAACGCAATGCGCCGGACACCGCCACCTTCACCCCAATGTCCCCTTGCCGGTGAGGTTGTAGCTTAGAGTACCAACTGCTAAACTTACCCGATGGATAAATCGACACACTCTTTTATAAGACCCATTCGGCGCGATCTACTCATACTTTTTGGATTGGCCCTTCTGATGCGGGCGATGACCGCCCTGCCCCAACATCAGCCCAGCTATTTTGATGCAGCGTACTCCTATGTTAACGCCGTCAATCTAGCCGAGGGGCGCGGCTTTGCAGAGGATTTCGTCTGGAACTACCTCAATCAACCCGGCCCGCCCCCTCAACCAAGCCATCTTTACTGGATGCCCTTAACCTCTATTCTCGCTGCATTAGGAATGATGGTTGGTGGGGTGAGTTATCGAGCAGCTCAGATCCCTTTTGTAATAGTGTCAGCCCTCTTGGTGCCGATTACTTACGGGATTGCTTACCTCCTATCCGGCCAACGGTGGTCGAGTTGGATAGCCGCTCTTTTTGCCCTGTTTAGCGGATTTTACCTGCCGTTCTGGACGGCCATCGACAATTTTACGCCGTTTGCGGTTTTTGGTTCGATGGCTTTAGTTTTGACGGGAATGGAGAATGAAGAATGGAGAATGAAGAATGAAGAATGGGAACCGGAGATTGGAGATAAAAAGGGTAGTGGGGCTGGTTTACGCCTTCTTTGTTTGATTGGAGCCGGGGTGTGTATTGGACTGGCCCATCTGTCTCGTGCCGATGGCCTTCTCCTTCTCATCACCATTATTTTTCTCTTTGTTTTACGGATTATGCATTACACATTCCTACGCCCCATACCGCATATCTCACGCTCCATGTTCCACGATCTAGGCGCTCTTTTCCTCATCTCCATTGCCTACTTGCTGACGATGCTGCCCTGGTTTCTGCGTACGCTCGATATCACCGGCGCATTTCTGTCGACAGCCGGAACCCAAACCATGTGGCTAACCAGTTATGACGATCTTTTTAGCTATGGGCGGGAGCTTTCTTTCCAAACCTTTTTGGCTCAAGGGTTTGGCCCTATTATGCAGGGACGTTGGTGGGCATTTGTCAACAATTTTCAGACGGTTTTAGCCGTGTGGGGAATGATCTTTTTGGGGCCGCTAGCCCTCATCGGCGGGTGGTATTTGCGTCGGCAGCTTTTGGTGCAGTTGGCGGCAATGTACGCGCTTCTGCTTTTTATCGCTATGACCGTCGTGTTCGCTTTTCCTGGCGCCCGAGGGGGACTGTTTCATTCAGGAGCGGCACTGGTACCATTTATTTATGCCACAGCCGTTGTCGGCCTCAATCGCAGCGTCGATTGGATAGCCGACCGCCGCCCCCGTTGGCGACCCAAGACCGCTAAACGTGTATTTGGAGTCGGATTGGTCGTGATGGCGGCCACTTTATCGACCTTTATCTACTACCAGCGCGTTCTCAAGGGCAACGCCTGGAATCGAGCCGACTCGACCTACCCGGCCATCGCGGCCTGGGTGGCCGAGCAAAACCCTTCGGCCATTGTGATGATCGGCAATCCACCGGCCTATCGCTATCACGGTGGTGGGTTGAGCGTGGTTGTCCCTAATAATGACATCGAAACAGTGCTCCAGGTGATGGCAGAGTACGGAGTGGATTATTTGATTTTGGATAAAAATCATCCCGTACCGCTGGATGAAATCTATGACAAGCCTGAGGTCCAAGCGGACTTGCAACTGCTTCAAACCTTTAGACCGGGAACAGAACAAGAAATATATGTTTTTGAAGCGCGATGAATTACAGAATGGTTTTTAACACTGTTGTCTCTAAAACAAATACGCACTACGCACTACGGACTACGAACTCAGTGCTCCATACTCCACTCCCTTGGTTACTCTTGGCCTTATTGCCTGGCTTGTTTTATCTGGCTGTTTCAGCCTGGGGATTCGGTTTTACCGGCTTCCCTCTGGACGATGCCTGGATTCATCAGACCTACGCCCGCAATCTGGCCGAGGATGGGCAGTTGGCCTTTGTACCCGGAGTGCCCAGTGCCGGATCGACCTCGCCATTGTGGAGCTTATTGCTCAGTTTAGGCTATATATTGGGCATCCCGTTCAAAGGGTGGACTTACGGTCTTGGCATTGTTTTTTTAGGATTGACCGGCTGGAGTGCCGCTCGGCTCGGCAGCAAACTCTTTCCCGAAAACCCTTGGGTAGGACCGGCCGCAGGGTTATTTTGCGTATTCGAGTGGCATCTGGTGTGGGCAGCGGTCTCCGGCATGGAGACCATTCTTTTTGTCTGGCTATCGTTGTTTTTGATGGAGCGTTATTTGGCGGTTGCTGTAGCCGAGCCAGATGCAGGGAAGATAAGTCGCTATTTTGGCGTGGGGTTGTTAGGCGGCCTGCTGATTTTGACCCGGCCGGAGGGTTTGGGACTGGTGGGTCTCATCGGAATAGATAGCGGTATCCGTTGGTGGCGAGCCGGTAGTCGTTCTGCAAGCGTGCTGTTAAAACGTTGGGTCGGTATCGGCTTGGGCGTAGTGCTGATGGTCGCGCCTTACGTACTGTTTCATTTGCGGCTAACCGGACTGCCGTTTCCCAGCACCCTCTACGCCAAACAGGCTGAGTACGGTATCATTTTGAGCGAGTTTTCGCTGTGGTGGCGACTGTTTGGCGGATTTGGCCCACCCATCGACTCGGTGCAGGGCGTCTTTCGGGTAATCTTTATCGGGGCGCAACTGCTGCTGCTGCCGGGTTTGGTCGCGGCCGGGTGGTTGACGCTCAAGGAGCGGCGGTGGGAACTGCTGCCGGTGTGGGGCTGGTGGATCGGCCATTTGCTGCTGTATGCCATCCGGCTACCGGTGACCTACCAGCATGGGCGCTACCAAATGCCCGTTATCGCCTGGATGATTGTATTAGGTGTGTGGGGTACGGCTCGATTGGTTGCCCCGCAAAGCTTGAGATTAAAAAGAAATTTGTTGGTCCGTGTTGGAGGCAAGGCCTTGGTCGGGTCGCTGGTGATTTTGGTCCTGGCGTTTGTTGTCGTGGGGGCGCAAGCCTATGGGCGCGATGTGCGTATTATTGAGAGTGAGATGGTCGCGACGGCCCGCTGGCTCGATCAGGCGGTCGAGCCTCAGGCACTCATTGCTGCGCACGATATTGGGGCAATGGGTTACTTTACCCGCCGTCCACTCATCGATCTGGCCGGGCTTATCACACCGGAAGTTATTCCGATTATTCGGGATGAGGCCGCTTTATTCGATTTTATCACCACCCAACAGGCTGATTATCTGGTCACTTTCCCCTCGTGGTATCCGGAGATGACAGCGCAGCCGTCGCTCACGTTAGAAAATAGTACAGATGCCCTCTGGTCTACACAAGCGGGTGGTGATAATATGGTTGTGTATCGACTTGGCAGGCCGTAAACCTGTCTTATCGAATCTCCTTTTACGAGTTACGCAGTTGGAAAAAATTAGACCCTAAAGGTTTTACAAGTCGACATTAGGACAAAATACAAGTTCGATTGCGTCAAAATTTTGCTTTGATAGATAACTTCGGAAACCTTTAGGGTCTCGAACTGCGTAAGTCATACTTTTATCAACACCTTAAAAATTTTGTTGCACCAATTTAACTGAGTATGGTATACTTTAAGATATGCAATTCTGCTGGAGTGATATCCGATGACCAATAATGCACCTCTCTTAGACCAGTTTGTAACTGATGCTACAGCAGTCCTTCGTGAAACTGAGCACAATTTACAACGATTAGCCCAAGCCGCCCTGCTCCATCATCAACAAAATGCCGGTAGTGATAACGGACGCGCATCCAGCGGTGATGCAGCGACTGCTGTACGACTGCAACAAGTTAGTCGACAGTTGGCGAAGCTGTCAGAGCGCAGTCGGGCGCTACAGATTTATCTTGAGAAGGGTTTCGATACCCCACCCACGGATGATGATGCCTGGCCGCGTATTCGTATCTTACAAAGCCATGAAGAAGAACGGGCGCAATTGGCCCGCGAGTTGGAGGATGGCCTGGGCCAATTGCTGGCGAACTCCGTGTTTGAGCTGGCTTCGTGCCGCCATTTGCTTGGCAGCAACAACGATCAGGCGTTAGCCGAAGGTCTCGACTCGTTGCAAAATGAACTTGAACAAGGTTTGGCCGATGTCCGACACTTTATTCTCAACTTAGAGCCGGCGGCTATCTTAGGGAATTTTGGTCTGGGCGAGGGCGTCAGACGATACCTGGAGCGATTTGAAACGCGTACGAAAATTAAAACACAGCTGCGAATTAATACGAACATTGGCCGGTTGCCCAGCATTATCGAAATAACGATATTTCGGGTGATTCAGGAAGCGTTGCTCAATGTTCAGCGGCATGCCCATGCATCCAGCGTTGAAGTTGTTTTTGCCGAAAAGAATGAGGCGATAGAATTTAGCATTATCGATAATGGCGATGGCTTTGTTTCGGATCGGGTAGACGGTTCGCGAAAAAATCTTGGTCTGGCCAGAATGGTCGATTATGCCGACTTACTCAATGGCAAACTTACCGTGCTGAGTGAACCCGAACAGGGCACGCAAGTTATTCTGTCTGTTCCCTATACCACCATTTAAGATAGTTATTGGCGATTATGCCAAAAGCATACATTATGTCGTGAAACAACGGCTGCTCACGCTTGAACTTATCAGCAAGGAGATTTTGAATGTCTAATACAACCGTTATGTTGGTGGATGACCATCCCT
>JAGRBZ010000158.1 GCA_020433805.1 Anaerolineae bacterium | reverse complement strand
AGCCTGGGAAAGAAACCAGGGTTTTCGGTCAATTCGATCAATTTTGCGCCAAAAACGGCTCACGCCAGCGCATATTTTCAGTTTTGAAATTAAAACCCTGGTTTCTTAGACCGAAGTCTCGTTGTAGTACCAGTAGAAGGATTATTCATAGAGTTAATATGGTACTATGGAGCTGATCAGGGAGGTTTTACAATGGCGTCCAAAACCGAGCTAAAGGCGTTAACCATGCTTCGCTCAATAGAACTTACGCGTGACATGGAAACAAAACACTTACGGAAGTTAGCCTCTATCGCTCAAGAAACAACGTTTGACCGAGATCAAATTATTTATCGTCAGGGAGATAAAGGAAAAGGTCTTTATCTTATTCAAGATGGCGAGATTGTGATCGAGATGGACATTCCCGGCCAGTCACATGTTGTTTTGAATAAGCTAAGATCAGGTGAATTTTTTGGCTGGTCTTCTTTGTTTCCCCTAGAACGAAAAATGGCCTGGACACGGGCTGTTCAACCTACATGTGCTCTCGTGTTCGAGTCTCGACTATTGCAAGATGCGTGCCGGCTTGACCATACCTTAGAGTTTACTATAGTCCGCCGGGCCGGGCGCGATATGGTAGAGCGTATAAAATCTACTCGGCATCTTCTTGGGAAAATGATAGAAAATTAACTGCTCTGCCAAATCGGCAACAGACAGGAGCGACAAATTTACTTTGTCGCTCCTGTCTGTTTTTTGCTTTAGAGAGCCGATCCTTTTTCAAATACCTATCCTAATTGCCAATCCAAAACTCATCATATGGATAGTGCATTTTGGTTCATTTTAACTTAAACTAGAGATATCTAATTTAGTCGAGGAGTAGGAATATGTCGACAAAACAAATTTCTCAATTATCAAACGGTAACCCGGAGAATCATACAACGCTGAAGCCAGATGCTTTAGCTAACAAAATTACGATTGCTCATAAAGAACACCTTAAAGTACAGCGCGAGCATTATGAGTGGCTGAACAAAGCCCGAAAAGGTCAGGTAAAAAGCCGCAGAATGTTAGCGCTTCTGGCTCGCATTGAAAGTATGATACTCGATCGGGATGCAAGAATTGCCTCTTTGATGGCTAGAGTTGAAGCTCACGAAGCTCAAATTCGATGGCACGATGAAGCCGTTAGTTCAGACGAGATCGCGCATCAATCCCATTTAGATGCTGTCCATATCCGGTATCGCACCGAACATGCAGCCGTACATGAAATTTTTAGCCATTTTGAGGAAGATGAAGAACAATTTAATGCTCAAATTGAAGATGTCGTTCAGGCCCTATTGCGATCGCTGTAATTGAACAATCACACCTTGTGGTCTGATACGACGAGGACATTAAAGAAGCAATTTTTACGAAGCTTGCTATTCCCTGCGCAAGGGTATAGTGAATGAAAATTTAGCCCCGTGTTGTAAGTCACCATCAAACCATAATTTGCCACCAAAATGAGCCACAATATTACGGCTTACTAATAAACTTAAGCTCGTTGTTTGAGGCTCTTCTCCAAATGTGTTGCCTATCCAGCCGCCTAATTCAGCATCCATAATTTTATGACGCTCTGAGGCGTGGATACCACTACCGTTGTCACTAACATCTACTTGCAGGTTGTGATCCTGCACATGGAGCCGAACCCCGATCCAGCCCGATGAGTCGTCGCAGAATTTTATAGCATTGTTAAGCAAGCACAAAATCACACGTTTTATACGGTCTCGGTCTAAAACCGTTGATGGCACGTGGTCGGGCAACCGTAGCTGTAAGGAGATATTTTCCTTGGAAAGCAAATGTTCAACATGGGTCACCGTTTCGCTTATTAACTCGGCTAAATTAACTTGAGTCAGCTGCCATTCGGCTCGGCCTAACTCGAGTTCGGCCAGGTCGAGCATCTCTTCGACCAGGCCCGTTAATTTTTCGCTTTCTTCTAGAATAATATTGAGAAACTGTTCGCGCTGTCTCACATCTAAGTCAGGATTTTCGTGCAAAATCCCGGAAACCGCTCGAATGGATGTGAGCGGTGTGCGTAGCTCATGGGTAACGGTCGCCAAGATATCATCCTGTAGCCCATGCGGCATTAAGGCCTTGTAATTATTGTTTTCTACTCTAGGCTTCACGGTTGCCCCCTGATAATGAAGCGGGTTTGTCACATAGGTTAACTTGAATAGAGCTAACATATTGTTTAGTCATAGTAACCTCAGTGAAGATACCCCATCGTTGTAATTTGAGGTCGATACTAACATTTTAATATGTCCCCTATTAGTTACCTTCAGCGAAATGATATTCATCCCCGCTCTCATTGTTATATTAACACCCCGTAGTTACAATTCAGTTACACTAAAATAACAACGCTTTTCGGTATATCACCTATGTGTTTTGCATCGATGCGTGTGATTTGCAGATTGGAAAATAGGCTTGCCTTCCTACTTTTTTACCGTTATAATGATTCATGTCAGTCTATACAAATCCTGATTTTACAGCCCTCGACCTTAAATTTAAGAGCGATTCTTATAAATAACTGACCTGTAAATCAAACAACATTTTACTGTTTCGCTCTCGTGGACGAAACTCAACTATTCTCAAATCTATCGCTGGCGATAACTTATCGTTAGTGTTCTAATCCACACGAAGATGCAACTCAATAGCGAATTATTAGACTTACCGCTTACCCAATGTAATCACGCGTTGCAATGCAGGCGTTCGCTTTTACATTCTCTACTAAGCACCTCTCTAAGTTCAAATCGATGAGGTCCAAATTTTAATATCCAGCATAAACCAAAATCATAGTGAACATCTCAAGCAAACAAGGCTTTTGAAGTGCTTGTTTAAAGAAACCACAGTCTGAGAAAGATTACCTAACTGCTCAACGGGTAGTCACTATCTTGGGGGTATCCCACCGAATTTTATTTCACAACGAGTCTACTAAGTTTCAGAAAACCATCGTCAATTTCATCACGTTTGTTGTTATAGCTTCCAGGAGTAAAGATTATGACTAGTATTCTAGTAGTTGATGACGAAGAACGCGTTGCTTTGAGTATTGCACGGAGTTTGCAAAAAGAGTTCCACGTACGCGTAGCTTACAATGGCCCCGATGCGCTTAAGATTGCCCGCCGAATTAGCCCAGACTTGATTATTCTCGATGTCATGATGTTAGGAATGGATGGGCTGGAAATATGTCGAGAGATTCGTACCGACCCCCTGCTTCATACCGTTCCTATTCTATTTCTTACCGCCCGGGGGCGGGTAGAAGACAAAATTGATGGGTTTGAAGCCGGTGCCGATGATTATCTCACCAAGCCATTTGATGTTCGTGAACTCTTGCTTCGGGTAAAAGCTATACTTAGCCGAACCACACCTCAAAATAAAGAGGCTCCCGCCTCAGATCGACTGATTGTAGGAAATCTTACCCTCAATTGCCAAAACTACCAGTTAAGCACCGATGAAAAGTCAGTGTTGTTAACCCCGGTAGAGTTTGATTTAATGTATCATCTCATGAGCCACCCCGAGCAAGTCTTTAGTGGTGAGCGGCTCTTACGAGAATTATGGGATTACCCCAGTGATACCGGTAGCCCTGATTTAGTTCGTATGCATATTAGAAATCTCCGCTTAAAAATAGAGGAAGACAGCAGTAAACCTCAATATATTCTCACCGTTCCTAGACATGGCTATACCATTTCAAATGAATGAGATAAGTTGCCGTAACAGTTGACGAGTTCCAGATGAAGTTACGAAAAATCTTATTTGAAGCAGGGCGACAGATTTCTACCACTTTTGATCAAGAAAATGTGGCCCAAATTGTATTGGAAACTGTCCTAAAATTTATGCCATCAGTTGAGTTTGTTGCTTTTTATTATCAGTTAGAAATTGGCGCTCATTTACAAGCTGTGGCGATAACAGGAACGGGGGATACGATAAGTGCTGATAATTTGCTAGATAAGAGATTAATAACCGAAACATTACACAATAATCAAACGGTTTATCTGCCAAATTGGAGTAAGGACTCTTCTTCGGATAGTAAATCGCTTATCATCGAACCCGTGATTTTAGGTGGCATCTCGATGGGGGCGTTAGCCGTTGTTAGTCATCAACCGGCTGCTTTTACTGATGATCATCAACAAGCCTTGACGATGTTGTCTAACCAAGCCAGTATCGCTTTGCAAAATGTTCGGCTCCATGTCGAGTCTCGCCGGGTAGACGAGTTGAAGGCTTTACACGAAACTAGCCAGGCCATTAACCAATCGCTCGATTTACAAGAGACTCTCACGACCACGATGACCATATCCCGTAGTTTGACTGGGGCAGCAGTGACCAACGTTTACCTTTACGTGTCGGATGATAATGGATATCGTATCGACTCGGTTGTGACCTTAAGCGGAGCGATGCCTCTTTCTGATGCTGACCGCCACCGCTCTGCGGAGATAGCTTGGGATGTTCTTGTCAATAATCACCCTATTGTGATTACTGACCAGGAAGTTAATAACACCAATCAGACCAGTACGCAAACGATTCACACATGGTTAGCGGTTCCAATAACAACGGGTGATGCCCCCCTGGCCGTATTAACTCTTGGCAGTGACGGAGCACATACTTTCGTCTCTGACGATTTGCGTCTTATGCAGATTATTGCATCCCAAGCAGCCGCAGCCATAGACAACGCTCGACTCCATGAAGAAGTACGACAACGATTGCAACAAACCGAGGCCCTAAGCACGATTAGCCAGACCATCAGCACCACGCTCGACCTGCGTCGGGTTTTAGAATTAGTTGTACAATTTGCTGTCAAAACCATTCAGGTTGCCAGCCACAGTCTTCTCTATTTGCTGGACCCATCCACTAAACAACCCAAGCTAGAAGCAAAAGCCTCAATTCATAGTGATAGACCGTTGCCAGCCGGTCTTGAGGAAGTAAGAGGAAAATCTATTCAACAGGCTATTCAACAACAGGCTACGACCCGTGTAATTTGGCAAAGCGACGAACAAACAGCTTGGTCACTGCTCATTGCACCTCTAAAAACGAATGAAGCGATTATCGGCGCTATTTCTGTTGAAAGTTCTCGACAGAACGTTTTCTCTTCTGGTGATGAAACTTTACTTAATACTTTTGCCAGCCATGCTTCAATTGCTATTCAAAATGCCAATATGTTCCGTAAATTATCAGCAGCATACTTAGACTTGAGTCGCAAACAAGAAGAAATTTTACACAGCCACAGAACTTTGCAGGCTTTGTTTGATAGTATTACCGATGGCTTGTATTTAGTAGACCGCAACTTAAAAATAGTCGCTATCAATAGAGCAGAGGCAGAACGCCTGGGAGCCACCTCAGATGCGTTGGTGGGCCGTGTTTGTGACGTCTCTTTGTGGAAAGGGGCCACAGAAGAGTTAATTGAAATCGTGGAAAACACCTTTGAAAGCGGCGAAGAAAAAAACTGGGAAAGCCAGTCTGATGCTGTTAGCCGGGGATATTTTGATGATCACAATGTGCACACTTACCCTATCTTTAAAGCACCTGGCCACGTTAGTCAGGTAATTATTCTGGCTCAAGATGTTTCAGAGAAGCGACGATGGCAGGCATCTCTGTTTCGTTCGGCCAATATGGCTGCCGTGGGACAACTTGCTTCCAGTATTGCCCATCAAATTAATAACCCGTTGACTATAATTATAGCCAACGCTCAAATTATGGAGATGGAAACGTTATCCGATTCTCCCGATTATCCAATTATCGGTCATATTGTAGAGGCTGGTACTCAAATTAGACAGATTGTGCAAAATTTGCTGGATTTCTCCACGCAAGAAAGTTACGATTGGTTTGAAACCGATGTGCAAAAGACAATTAATGATGCGCTTTCTTTGGTAGCGCATTCGTTGCGCAAAAATGATATAGAGGTGGTGAAACAAATTGAAAATCTGCCTACGGTTATAGCCAGTGCCAGTCATTTGAAGTTATTATGGATGAACCTTTTTCTTAATGCTCGTGATGCCATCTTTGACCGTTTCTCTCATAGGGCGTATCTGCAACAAGAAGCAGGTGGGGTTATTAAAGTTTATGTTAGTAATATCGATCTGGAACATGTTAAAGTTCAAATTATTGATAATGGGATAGGTATTGCTCAACAGCATCGTGACCATCTGTTTCACCCTTTCTTTACTACAAAAACAGCCAGCAAAAATTTAGGATTAGGTCTTTATACCTGCCGTGCTATTATAGAAGCTCATCAGGGGCAAATTGAAATCGAGAGCTGCCAGGTCGACTCTGGCACTACAGTAACCGTTATTTTGCCTGTTCAAAATCAAGTTTAGTGGGTAGCTGCCCAAGGGGTTTTTGCATAAGGTTTGGGGAAAAATTGTTGCTCTATTGCTGACGTGTAAAAAATCGCTCTAAATCATCAGTGAGATGATTAGCTTCTTGCAAAAGACTCTGTATAGCCGCTGGTGGCTGTTCGCCAGGAGCAAAACGGAATGCGTCTACCTGAGTAAGGAGAGCGTTTGTTCGCTCAATAAGCGCTGTCGGCAATTGTGCCTTTTTAAGTAGTGCAGCTAATTGAGGCGCGGTTAAACCGGTGACTGGCTCATTGAGTTTGTCGGTCAAGTAGCCGGATACGATTTGATATATCATAAAAGCGGCTGAAGCTTGACTTGTACTAATCATTGCTAAACGTTGTTTTGCCCGGTGTTTCGCTCGTCTATACCTTGCTTGTGAATTTTTATCACGCTTCCTAACCCCCGCTTGGTGCCACCACACCGTTGTAATAAGAGCAAGTGGGATTATTATCCCGCTTATATAAATAAATATATTCAAAGTAGAATTATCGGCTCGGGTGAATGTGTTTGGTACGCGTTTAATATGGCGAATGTCGATAGTCTGTTGCGGACTATTGTGTTGAGGAATATCGATAGGACTTAGAAACGTTGACGCATTCTCATCGGCCCGGATGGTGACAGAGATCGGGTCCGTTCTAATCGACTCATATGTGTTGCTTTCAGGATTGAAAAAGCTAAAGCGGATGGCCGGAAAGAATTGCTGACCTGGCTTGGTGGGGACGACATTCCAAATAAATTGGCGAGAACCACTTACGACTTTTTGAGATAAAGGGATGTCTGTGATTGTAGTACTACCAAACATCTCAAAAGTCCATAAATCGTTCTCGGGTATAGAGGGTTCGGTCAATATTTCAATATTTCCGGTTCCTTCAATTTCTACAATGAGGTTCATCCAGTTATCTATTTGGCCTTCCGGATTATTAAATGATGCCCTAATTTCAAATTGACCAACTGCACCTCTAAAATGATCGGGCGGATTGGACGGCAGAGGTTGTACCTGTATCGTAATTGCTTGACTCTCGATGAAGGTGTCTGGCTCATGACCATCACCGGGAATGATTAATCGAGCCGGTTCAATGGTACGTAAGCCCACAATTGTCGGAAATAGTGCGATATGGGTGGGATGCACCCGATATTCTCGCCCTTGAACTGTTGTGGTGTAAGTGGGTTGTTGAAGGAGCGGTTTATCCCAAAAGCCGATAAACGGTCGATCTTCATAATGGGGGTAATTAGGAAAATCGACGGCCTGATACCTTTTAAGTATGTACGTGACTTGCTGCCCAAGGTAAGGAGTCCGGTTATCAACTTCCGCTTCGATAAAAAACTCCGGCATCGTTACCTCGGGTGTTTGTGCCCTGATGAGTAGATGTGGCGTGGCTAGCGAAACTAGCCATAGAATGAAGAATCCAATTATTATTGAAAGACTGCGTGTTCGCGTAGTGAAGGTTCTATATTCAAAAGCCACTAAATTCTATCTCGTCGTACTAAGTAATCATATACGGCTTCCGTCGATACCAAATCTCCTTTCTGCTGGTAAATACTGATTCGGTCCATCTCGCTTTTGATTAAATCGCTCCGCTTGAGTTTTACGGTACCTTGTGAATGAACAACGATTTCGTGCCAGGGTAGGGAAGTGCCTACTTTGTTGTAAATCTTTAAATCAGCCATTTCTTCTAATGCAACAGAAACAACCGTCATAAAACAGCGCAATTGGTGAAACGGAGCTGATATAATAGTAACTGTTTTTGCGCCCGTGGCCTTAAGGTATCGAACCAGCCCTTCTGCTTCGACACGTGTGTGAAGTATCGTATCGGTTGATGGTGGGATACCCACAATGTTGGCCGAATTGACCCCCAACCGGACTAAATTCTGTTGCCATTGCCTATAACCCGGATAACCGGAGATAGGCGCTGAAGCTGAAATAAACAATTGTTTTGTCTGTTTCTGCTCTAGAGCCTGAAGTCCCGCTTCAAAAACTGATGATTGATTATCAACAGTCTGGGCAAAGAGATAAGCTCCATCCACGGCAGAAGACGGAGGATAATCGCATAAAATTTGTGTGAGTAGTTCAATCAACTTATTTTCCTAAAATCGTATGGTTAAATTTTGAGGTAGCTCTGCACACAATCGTGGTAGCATTAGAACCCAGGTTTTTCTTGAACATAAGACCCACAAAGGCTTCTATTTGGGCTAAATCGGACACCATGCTTACAATTTAAGGCAAAAACCTGGGTTCTTTACCTCTCTCCACGGTTTAATGTTGTGCTACCAATTTTGAGCGTATTATACAATTTTCGAGACAAGTTTGCATCTAGACTTTACATTTTTGAAAAGACAGCCTTAAACTCTTGTTGAAGCTAGCGGTTTTTGCTACAATGATAATCTATTTTAGTCAGAGGAGAATTACATGACTGATACTCTGTATAAAGAGTGTCCATTTTGTATGGAGGCTCCTGTTTCTTTACAAGAGGGGAGCTATATCTGTGAAAACTGCGGCCTTACCATCAAAGAGCGAGCAGTATTGGGATTATTCAAGAAAGGACGTTATACAATTGTCCAACTGCCTGCAGGTGATTTTAGTTTAGTGGAACCGGAACTCAGCAACATCGTTTTGAAACCTGATCCTTTAAAAGTTGTTATCGGTAATATTTATAGTGATGGGCAGCTTGCTGAAATCTCTAATGGCAATATTGATGTTATCTCGCCGGTTAAAACCGTGCTGGCTCAAATTATTCTAGAGCAGCTCAACGAGGTCTGCTATATTAATGTCAACGGTCTGCGTCGGGGGCACGGTGAGCCCCTCTCGGGTGAAAGTAACTATGTGCCTTCTCAAAAAGCTCCGCGTGATGGTATGAAGTGGCAAGATGAGGGCAACCTTTTTTGCACAAACCAACGTATTGTGCTTCCCAGTAATCAATTTACGTTTATTCGATTGGATCGGAAGGTTGTCAATGTTCAGGCTTTCAAAGATGGTTTTGCTTTACAACGCAAAAACGAGGATTATGCAACTTATTTCCTTGGATGTTATGCCCATGAAGCGGCTTTGGTAAGTGCTTATGCTATGGCAAAAGTTCCGGCTTTACGTTTAAAAACAAATGCTAAAGAGTCAACTTAGTACGATTGTAAATTCAATTTTATGTTTTGAAAACAAGGTTTGGAAAATTATTTCGAAAAGCGTTATAATGTAGCTGAATGTAGGAAAGCGTATTTTTCTTGCATAAGCACTTACGCGATAATCTTAAGGAGGCGATACGCATTGTCTAACGATAAGTCGGAAAAATCGAACTTTACCAGTCCGGAACTTCATTATCATTATGCCGGTATGACCAATACGGGGATGGTCAGAGACCATAATGAAGATGCCTACATGCTTCCTGCCGAAACGTCTCCCGACATCTTAGCGCAAAAAGGCCACCTTTATGTTCTTGCTGATGGGATGGGAGGCCACCAAAAAGGTGAAGTCGCATCGGCAATTACTATTGAAACAATTAACGAAGAATATTATACGCAAAATCATTTTCATCCTACAGAAGAATATCACGAGGTCATTGTCGACGCTCTCGCCGAAGCTATTCAAAAGGCCAATATGGAGGTTATGGATGCGACCCAAGGAGGTGGAACAACTGTTATTGCGACCGTATTGTATAGCGATACGCTCGTTTCAATGAATGTAGGTGACTCACGGGTTTATCTTCTTCGAGACGGTAGGCTGCATCGTTTAAGCAAAGATCACTCCTTGGTATCACGGTTGGTTGAGATGGGCAAAATTACCGAAGAGGAAGCACTTACTCATCCTCGGCGGAACGTTCTGTACCAAGCTTTGGGTCAGGGTGGTGATCTGGAAATTTACGCCGTTATTGAAAAAATTCAGCTGGATGATGTTATCATTTTGTGCAGTGATGGGTTATGGGGAGAAATTGGTGACCAGGCCATAATCGACGTACTTGAAACCGTTTCAAACCCCTTTGTTGCTGCTCAGCAACTTATTGATATGGCTAATCAATCCGGTGGCCCTGATAACATTACAGCCATTATTATTAAGGTTTCCGATCAAGAAGCTCCTTCAGCCGGATATTCTTCTCAAGTTAAATCACCACTTTCAACCACGTCGGCGGCTGCCCTTGAAGATACTAAACCCTCTATGGCTGTTATTCCCAAACACTCGAAACCGGAGATACCTCCGGAATGGGAAGATTAATTGCCACGATGATCGATTTCTCAGAAGTTGAGCACAATGTGGAACAGCTCAACCATCAGTTCTCTCTGGGTGAGTTTGATAAAAATACCTTTCGTAGCCGTCTGCTTGAAGAAATTGACTTTGCAGAAGATGGTTATTACTGGATGGTTGGCTACAAAAGCGGCTTGTGGTACCGACATGATGGAACCCAATGGCAAGTCGATAACCCTGACCGTTTGTTGTCTCTGCTCTCTCAACACCACGTGATATCTAATTTCAACGAGGGGGACAAAGTCCCCTCATCTTTTTTTTCCTCAAATCACCATCCCCCAACCAACCAGGAAAGTTCGATTGATTGGCTTTGGCTCTTGTTGGGCATTATTCTATTATCTTTTACAGCCGGGGTTATCTATACCTCCATTTAATAAAGAGAGAGCGAATTGGCTAAACAAATCGATCTTGCATCTCCAAGTTCGCTCTTTAAGGTTTGTCTACTTGTTTACAGCATCTACCGCGATCTCGTTCCCTCTGGCCGCCGACTCATAAATGGCATCAATAATTTTCATAACGGTTAATCCATCATGGACTGTAGCCGGTGATGAACTATCTTCTTGAATACATTTTACAAATTCAGCCACCGCATAAAGATGATCGCTTCGTTCTCCCACAATTCCCGGGCGGATTGTAACGGGTGCCCCCTCCACTTCAGTGTAGAAGGTTAGGGTATCCACCGCTGCATAGTTTTCAACATAAAATTCTATGGTTCCCTTAGTGCCGACCAACGTAATATATAAATCGTCTTTTCCCGGTTTTGTATGTGATGCCCAATTCGTTTCTAAGTTCAAGGTCGTTCCGCCTTCGAGTCGAACGAAAGCGCTCACCGTATCTTCAACATCATACGGAGGCAGCGGGGGGTCGGTAGGCTCGCGTTTTATCTTCAAGCCGTGTGGCCCAAAATTAGCCTGCACGGTACCGCTAACTGTGAGTGGTTTGGGGTAGCCCAGCAGCCACAAAGCTAAGTCGAGCATATGAACCCCCAAATCAATCAGTGGCCCACCACCGGCAACCTTTTTGTTGATAAACCAGCCGGTTTTAGTAGGAATACCCGCTTCTCGAACCCAGCCGGCTTTGACCTGATAGATATGCCCCAACAATCCATTGTTGATTGCATTTTTCATCCATTTTACATCGGGGCGATAGCGGCGGTTATAACAAACCATAAATTTACCTGGTGATCGGGCTTCGACATCCACAATTTTTTGAGCCGCCGTTGCATTTTCGGCGACAGGTTTTTCACATAGTACGTGGAGTCCGGCTTCCAATGCCGCAATCGAGGCGGGGGCGTGCAAACTATTGGGTAAACAAATACTTACGGCATCGACTTCACCGGATGTAAACATGTCCTGGAAATTTTTGTAGTGAAGCGGGACTCCGTATTCGGCTCCAATACTTGTCATCAACGCTTCGTTTAAGTCGCACAGGGCGACAACATCAACAGCATCGGGAAGAGCTTTATACCCTTTCAAGTGGGTTAATCCAATACCCATTCCTACGATACCAATACGCAATTTTCTCATTTTATTTTTCACCTAAATATTTGATAGAAATTTTTAACCGGTGTATAATATCACCTTACCAGTAAGATTAACAAAATTTATTCAGTTTTAAGTTCTTTTTTAATAAAATATCTTCCGTTGCGGAGTACTTTAGTACTTATGGGTGAATAAAACGTATTGACCCGCCGCCACAAACTTGATATACTGACTGGACACAAGTACCAAAAACCTAATACTAGATTCGAATTGGGAGGTTCGAAAATGGGACATCTTAAAGACTTAACACTAGAAATGGCGAGAGCCGTCGTTAGCAAGGCCGAGGAAGTAAGGGTAGAGGAAGTAGAAGGTGCCTCGATGATTGTCCTTGAGCTTAGTGTTGCGCCAGATGATATGGGGCGCATCATTGGCAAAGAGGGTCGGGTAGCCAACGCCATGCGAACGTTGCTCCGCACCAGTGCCGCTAAAGACGGTAAGCGGGTCAATTTAGAAATCATTTAATCGAATAAATCCGCAAAAAAAAGCCCCCACATTTGTGGGGGCTTTTTCTATTCTATCGACCAATACTTAGTAGTCGGCCATCACTACGGCCAAAGACCTCCGGGAAGTAAAACTCAGAAGCCACCGTAGGAATAACCTGGTAATCACCGGGTAGGGTAGCGCGCATGCTGTAGCTATACTCATAGGTACCTTTGGGTAGGTAGTCGGCAAACAAAACAACTTTTTCATCCCGTAGTTCACTGCGTGAGTACCAATTCCACCACCACCAGTAGGCCGGTCGCCCATCATAAAAAGCATCTTGCTCACCAAAGTAGGTGCGGCTGGTTCGATGCAAGGTTGGATCCATCGCCAGCAGGCTGGTTGTTGCTAACCCGGTGTCGATGGCCTCCGCCCCGGCCGGCAGCGGATCCTCAACCACCACGTAGTAAAGGTCATTCGGAGCGATGATCGTTAAATCGACACGGATGACATCGCCCAGTTTAGCCTCACGTACTTCCTGGCAGACGACACTTCTATCCTTAGTTTGTTCCGTCAAACACGATTCTAGCCGATATTGACGGCTAACGATGATACCGCGCTCAGCCGGTTCGATATCCTCAACCGGAAGATAAACCTTCAAGTGAGCGCTGTAGTAAAGCCGTCCATTGCCATCGGTGCGAGCCACCGTGAGGGCGTTGCCGGTATCAACCAACAGATCGGCGACCGGTATACTTTGCTTAACGCTCTCTTGCACGTTTTCCTTGGTGACGGAACCATTGGCGATTTCATCTGCGTTTAAGAACAACGAGTAATCGTAATCAGCGTCCAATTCCCCCGTTTCGACCATCCAGTCGGTAAGGGCGATGAGCGACCAGGCGGTTTCCTGTGTGGTTTCCCAGATGCCGCCTTGGCGAGCGATCATCAGCCAGCGAACCACGTTGGGTATGAGCGCGTTTTCCGGATCGAGGCGAGCCAGCGTATCCAGGATGATAGCCGTCGAGCGGGTGTCGGTGTTCATGGCCCACCAATCGTAGTTGTCTTCCTCCCAATGCGCGCCGGTGGCGCTGAGAATGGCGGCATTGTTGATGTCGGACAGCAGGGTTTTGATGTTGTCATCATACGCTTCGGCTTCGGTTAGATCGAGCGCCAAAGCCAGGTAAGCCCGTCCGTAATGGGCCAACTTTTCGCGATCTTCAAACAGATCTTCCAGAGCATCAGCCGGTGCGGCATCGCCTTCAGCCAGAGCGTACAGTACAAAGGCATGGCGATTGGCCGTGGACGTGTCGTTTAACTGTCGAGTCGATTTAAGATGGTCGAGTAGGAAATTCTGTCCGTTTGATAGCACGGTCGCCGAAACATCAACACCGGCCTGTTGAGCTTTGGTCAGCGCGAAGACAACGTAAGCCGTGACGTGGACGTTACTTTCGGTATTTGACCACCAGCCCCAGCCGCCGTCCGATTTTTGCTGATTGTAAAGTTTGGTCAGACCCTCATCGACTAAACCGGGCAAGCGTGTTTCCAACTCTTGATTTTCAATACCCAGCGATTGCAAGGCATCGAAGGTGAGCACGTTGGGCAGGAACCGGCTGACGGTTTGCTCGGTGCATTCATATTCGTAATGTTCCAGATAGTCCAAACCATCGCGCATACCGGCAGCTAAACTGGGATCGAGCTGGATACTTAACTCGCCACGCTGTTCATCGAAGTTGGGCGGTAGGGCGACCACTTCCGTGCGGTCGCCGCCTTCGGTCAACTGCCCGGCTGTGCCGACGATGTCCGGCGCGGTGTAGCGATAGACCAGCAGCGAGCCGTCCGGGCCGGTGGTCAGGCGCGGTTTGGCGGCGTCGCTGTACTCGCCGTCGGTGCTGACGGCGGCAAAGACGAGTTCGGTTTCTGGGACATCTTCAACGGTAACATCCCAGGTGACTTTCGTTTCGCCTTGGGCCGGGACTTCGATGGTTTGCAGAGCCGCCGTGGCGCTGTCGATGATGATGCCATCGGCTGAGAGCGATACTTCGGCTTCGATAGCCTCATTGGTGTTGTTGGTGATGTTGGCTGCCAGTTGGGCTTTGTCATCGACCACAAAGAAACGGGGCGCGACCGGCCGGATTAACAGCGGCATCGTCGAGACCAGTTCGGTGGTGGCTTCGCCCACTTCGGTGTCGTTGGTGATGCCGACGCCGCGCATAACCCATGTCGTCAGGTTGTCGGGCAGGGTGAGCGTTACCTCGGCCTGGCCGCTCTCATCGGTAACAATGACCGGCTCCCAGAAAGCGGTGTCGCTGAACTCTTCGCGTACTTCAACCCCGGCAGGCACTGCGGCTTTGTTGGCGGCTGCGCCATCCGTATCCATCGCCTCGTCGGCCATCATGGCTTCCGATCGACCCATTGTTGCCTGAGGAGCAGCGGGCATCGGCATCGCTTCTTCCTCAGCCATCTCCATCTCCAGGGCCTCTTCGGCTGGAGCTTCCTGGGCAAAGTCATCCTGCTCTAACCCTAGATCTTCGGCCAATTCCAACAATAGGCGATTGACCGATACACTTAAACCGCTAGAAGTCTGAATGCCCAACGCTCGCCGGTCATAGTAAGCCTTAACAATAGCTTCCGGCTGGCGCGGCTGAAGCGCCAGCACGGCCTTATCGACCAGATCGAGCGAGAACTCGGCCGAGACGGGCTGGTTATCGACATCGGTTACTTCCAGGTTGTAGGTAACTTCGCTGCCCGGTTCGGCCTGCTCCGATGAAGCGGTCAGGCTGATATTGAGCAGTTGCGCCGAAGGATTGACGTCGATGGGCAGAATCCCCACTTTGTAATCGGCCAGCCGGGGTTCATCATCGGTGGTTGGCCCTTCACGGCCCTGAACCAGCACAACGGAGACATAAATGTTGGGTGCATACTTTTCGGTGATGGGCAGCTCGTAAAGCTGGCTGGTGCTGGTCATCTCGATGACTTCTTGCTCGATAATGCGTCCACGCTCGACGGTAACCAGCGCATAGTGCTCGCCTTCAAACGGTGAAGGGATCAGAATTTCGGCAGTTTCGCCCGGTTCGTAACCGGCTTTGTCGCTGATGAGCGTAATGCGGTCGTTATTTTCGCGCCGCCAGGAAACAGTGTCTTCACCGGCTACCCAAACGAAGATAGAGGAGCGAATGGGGGAGGTGGGGAGGTTCAGTTCATCAGAAGCCTCGGCATTAGACTCATTGGCAGAGGGGCTAACAAGCGTAGCTTCATCTTGGGCGATGATCTGGTAAGAGCCACCTTGCGGTGGGGTAAAGCGGGCGATGGCTTCGCCCTGTGCGTCGGTGGTGACGGTGAACTGATCGATAACCTCTTTTTGCGTTTCCGATTTCCAATAGCCGCCGCCACCTTCTTCAACAAAGGTGTTGACCCATTCATAACGCACAATCTGGATGTCGAGCGTTTTATCGGCCAGTCGTTGGGCGTCCCAATCGACGGCGATGAGGTCGATGGCGGTTTCTTCGTTGGCGTCGGCCACCTGCTCTTGGGGGCTAAGGCCGATGTAGTAGTCACCTTTGTGGACGATGACGCTGCTGCGCCCCGAAATAAATTGATTATCGGGGCCGGTGGCGTTGGCTTCGATGGTTATGCGGTGGCTGCCGGTTTGCAAAGTTTCGTCCAACTCCTGCCCATCGAGCGTCAGGCTTATCTGCCCGGCGGCGTCCGTGGTGCCGCTGCCGTCGAGAATAGGCTGAGGGAAGGTGTCGGTCTGCCACCACCAGCAGTCGAAGCACACATAGGGATCGTTGGCATCGGTGAAGCGATAGCTGCCCAACTGAGGCGGATCGAAGCGGTAGCTTTCGGCCAGTACGTTCCAGGTGACGTCGGCTCCGGCCAGTGGCCCGCCGAAGAAGTAGTTGGTGTTGATGGTCGCTTCGACGTCGTCGCCGCGCAGCAGTTCCGGCTCATCCGGCTCAACCGTAACCTCGAATTCGGGCGGGCGATAGGCGGCGACCTGCACATACTGCTCGATATATTGATCGCCAAAACTAACGGCGATCGTGTAATTGCCCAGAGCCGCGCCTTCTTCTAGCTCAACTGAGCCGTTAAAGGTCCCCGCCGGACTAACTTCAAGCTCTTCTTCCAAAACCGTCTCATAAGCCGCATCGAAAACTGAAACGTTGACGCGACCGACATCAGGACGGCGAAACTCTACGTCATCTTCACTGCGAATGATGCCTTTAAAGTATATGATCTGACTGGGGCGATAGATAGGCCGGTCGGTGTAGATATGGACGTTGAAATCGGGAAGATTGTAGGCAAAATCCAGCCCAAACTCGTAGGGGCTGATACCACGCGCCCAGTTTTCGGATACGGCGCTAAAGTCATCGCCGGCGTCATCAATGTAAGCGACGAGTTCGCCGCGATAATCACGTTCGCTTAAATCCAGGCGAGCTAATCCGTCGCTGTCGGTGGTGGCGGTGTCTAGCCGACGCTGGTCGCTGGTGTCGTAGAAAACAATCTCTTGCCCGGAAATCGGTTCGCCGCTGGCGAGATCCGTGGCCCAGACCATCGCGTCACGTTGTCCGGCCTTGAGGGTAAGGTTGATATGGGTGACGACAAGCATATGCCGACGATTGTAATAATTTCGATTATTAATCTGTGGCGATTCCGTATCGAGTAGATAGATGCCCGGTTCCAGCGAACCACCATCATCAACCAGATCGACAACGTGGAAAGATTGCTCGTTAGCAGGCGCTTCGAGCCGCTCCTGCCACTCGCGCACCAACCGCGACGAGGCGGGCAGTTGATCATTGCTCCAATTCCAGGGATCGAGCACATCTTCCGGCTCGAGTTGGTAGAGGCGGAGATCGAGGCTGTTGAC
>JAGRBZ010000157.1:1432-17456 GCA_020433805.1 Anaerolineae bacterium | reverse complement strand
TGGTCAAACCAACCATATAGGGCAGAACATCACTGGGGGCAACCGTGAAGACTTGGGCTTGTCCAGTTTCGTCTCGTTGCTTTAACCGAATGCGTCGCAACTGGACGTTCACCAGTTTGGCCGAGGCCGGTAACACATCGTGTAAGATGTAGCCGCTTGCTATATCCTTCGGAAATAGTTCGGGGTAACTCTTGATCATCTCATCTAACCATTGGCGGAATGCCGTCGGATTTTCTTTCAAGTCGTTATAGGCTGCTAATGTGATCGGTAGTGTGATGCGCCTATTCTTTTTCGTGACTTTTGTTTGTTTTTTGCTATACTGGCGTTGAGGCATTTTGACTGTTCCCTTGGCAGGTTTCAGTCAATTTTGCCTCTTTTTTCCTCAACCACAGAATCCGCCAGAACTAGAAACCTTCTTAGAGATAGTATGGTAGAAAACCCATCCGGCAAAAGGTTACAATTAACCAATCGCCGAGGTTTTTTTTGTTGTAATAGAAAATTGGGCGAATGCCGTTGCAGTCAGTAAAATAATAGCTTATGCGACAAAAGCTTTTATGAGGTGTTGAAACGTGGCTTTTTATGCGGATAGTTGCGTAAAATTTATCAGAAATTCTCGCTTAAACCAGGTGGAGTTACGGTTTTCTCGTTATCGACAGCACGTATTTCACAAGCATACACACGACACGTATTCGGTTGGTGTTGTTTTAGAAGGAAAAACAGAATTTTTTTGCCATAATCTCACTGAGGTAATCGGATGTGGTGAAGTTGCGCTTATCAATCCGGGTGAGGTACACGCTTGTAACCCTCAAATTGGTTCGGCCCTGACCTATTATATGTTTTATATTGAACCGGCTCTCATTCAAGCTATTTCACAAGAATTATCAGAAAAGAGTGTGAGCATTGAATTTGTGACGTCCATAGTTCGAGATAGACATCTATATCGGGCATTGATGAATGTGAGCCGTGTGATGGCGAATACGCATGATGCGCTTGAAATTGAGACGCTACTGTATGAAACATTAGCCGCACTTATAAAGTGCTACGGAGATATAAAACCTCAAAAACCTGTTCGATTGCGTGGGGTAGACAAGCTTATCGGCAATGGTCGAGCCTACCTAATGGATAATCTTTCTCAGAACGTTTCTTTGGATGAATTAGCAATGCAGAGCGGATTAAGTCCGTTCCATTTTTTGCGCGAATTTCGGAAGCGCTATGGTTTGCCACCGCATACATACCAACTTCAGCAACGTATCACCAGCGCCAAACGCCTTTTGGCTCAGGGCAAACCTATTGCTCATGTAGCCACAGATGTTGGTTTTTCCGACCAAAGCCACTTTACTCGCAAATTTAAGGCCTATGTCGGCACAACCCCTCGGCGCTATCAATTAGCCAATGGCTAAACCTCTCCTAAAACTAGCGATCACTCCGGTAAAATACGAATAAGTTCCTCCTCGTCTTGGCCCAACAAATAGAAAGCTACGAACTTCGCGGGTGAGTCACTGTCATTGTCAAAACGGGCAACGCATACATCGGCGGGTTCGTAAAAGGCATCCCCAACCTGAAGGTGTTGGACGGCCTCGCCATCGACTTGGTAGGCAATGCTTCCTTCTGTAACCACTCCAACAACAGGGCATGGGTGAAGGTGTAAAGGAGCTGCCTGTTTCGGTCCCATCGTAACCTCTTTTATTTCAACTTTTGTAACTGTTTTCCCTGCATCAATTATCGCCGTGAGTAGATCTTTTCTTGTTACCACAGGGGGCGTAGGCACTGTTTCCTCCATTCTATTTACCGCAGCAGCCCAAGATTGCCTGTTAGCGAGCGAATTGCTTGATCCGGGCCGTAGATAGCAAGACCAAGATAATGTAGATTATCAACTGCTGTTTGTCGAAGTTGGGCTTTGTATTGGTCATAGTCGCGCGACTTCTGGGCCACGTCACAGAAATCGACGTAAAAAATGTCGTCGCCATCCATCTCTAAAATTTTGGTCCGGATGGTGCGAATACGCGCATCATCACCCTTTAACATGGGGATTGATAGCTGGGTAATACCCCGATGGAGTGTCTCGTCGCGATCTAATATATCTTCACCGACAATCCCTTTGATTTTATCACCAATACTCATCGCTAAAACTGCAGCGGTATTGGCGATTAATCCCAGGGGTAAGGTTTGATTAATGATAATAACACATTTCATAAGAAACCTCCTTTTAAGAGTGTAAAGCTGTGTATCAGGGCTATGGATATAAGCGGTTGTTTTATCTTATAGAAGCATCCGGTCGATTTATAGAACGTTATTGCTACATTTGGGAAACTACGTTTGATAGATATATTTTCGTCTAAGAAATTTTGTGACAAGGTTGTATCCTACTCTTAAATTGGCTATGATAATAATGTCTGTCCTAGCGTAAAGGACAGTTTTACCTCATTTATAGTCATCAATAAGGAGATACGTATGTTCAAAAAAGTCGCTGCCGATGCATTAGGATTAAGTGATCTGGGGACTGTCGTCAAGCCCCAAGACTATGACAAGGTCGAAGCAGACGATTACGTGATGCACGAAGAGCAGGAAAAGATCTTCTTCCTCATTAAATCAAAGGCCGATGAATACTGTTTTACCAACAAGGCTTTAATTCATGTCGACGGCACCTCGGCCATGAGCAAAAAGCGTACGCTCAAGCGGTATGATTATTTCAATAATATCATTCGAGGGGTGGTACTGGAAACCGCTGGAAACATCGACCGCGATGTTGAGATAAAGTTTAGTATGGGGGAAGAATATTATTCTATTGATGTTGATAAAAAACAAATTGAACAGCTTAAGGATCTCTACAAAGCGCTTTTGAGGATAGCCATTATCCAGGAAGAAAATGCAAAAATGTTGACCTATGCCTCTGGTAGCCTCAATACTGCCGCGACCAGCGTAACCAGGACAATGAGTTCATCTTCATCTGAAGAACAGTTCAAAACCATCAATCAGTACTCATTTGATTGGATGAAACAGGCGTACGAAACCTATGTTCGCAAAGATTTTAGTGAAGTTTTCGAGAAGTTTATCAATAGCTAGCCGTTTATCTTTAGATTAACAAATAGTTACGAAGAAGAGTCTGGAAGAATAATTCCAGACTCTCTTTTATTTTCGCAACAGTTTTCACAAGCAGCAAGATAGAGGTATAATAGCGCCTATAAAATTTCGGAAGCGATAAACGAGGTAATAATGCGTTTTTCTGTCAGGCATATTCGTTATGGCATTCTTGTTGGATTGTTCATGGGAATGGTGGCTGTGGTATCCGCCTGCGGCAGCAATCGACCGCTGCCACCCACGCCGACATCGGAGCTGTCTGTGGTTGTTTTTGCCACTGAAGAACCGCAAGTTGACCCTACGCCTACGGAATTCATCCCGGCCGATACGCCGGAGCCTGTTTCTCCTCCTACTTCCGAGCCGGAAGCAGCAACCGATACCGCTGTTTTTGATCGCTCAGCTGACGTCAATCCGTTGACGGGGCTACCCGTTAGTGATCCCGCTATTTTAGAGCGCCGACCGTTTATGATCCGCTTAGGCAATGATCCCGAAGCGCGTCCCCAGGTCGCGCTGACCGAGGCGGATGTTGTGTACGAAGAGTTGGTGGAATGGTGGGTTACCCGGTTTACTGCCGTTTACCTGGGCAACGATCCGGAAACGATTGCCCCTATCCGGTCGGCAAGGCTTATTAACCAGCAGTTGACTACGCAGTACGATGCAGCCCTGGTTAACTCCGGCGGTTCCGATGAGGTGCGTTGGGAACTATCGCAAACCGATATCGTCAATCTCGATGAATTTTACGTGCCATCTCCCTATTTCTACCGGCCTAACGAAGGCTGGCAAACCCGTCTGGCTTTCGATGCAACCCTTGGTCGAGAGTATCTCGATCGAGAAGGATTGGATAGTAACGTCAATCTGCGCGGCTTTACCTTTAGCGATACCTTGGATCTGGCATCCCTGCCGGCAGATGTTGTTGGCGATGCGAAAGAAATCGTCATTCCCTATCCACAGCTTACCAGCGAAGCGCGTTGGAACTATGATGAAGACAGTGGGCGTTACCTGCGCTTCACCACCGATGAACCTCACATGGATTTCAACGGCGAGCAAGTAAGCGCCGCCAACGTGGTTATCTACTTTGCCGATCACCAGGATACGGAGATCGTAGAAGATAGTGCCGGTGCGACGTCGGTTCGCATTATTGTGAATGGTTTTGGCCCGGCCTGGTTGGTGCGCGATGGTAAGGTAATGAAAGGTAACTGGGAAACGGATGGGCGCGAAACACCCCGTTTTACTTTTGGTGATGGACGTCCAATGCCTTTCAAACCGGGCAATACCTGGATACAGGTTGTTCCGCTTGAATATGCCATTGCCATAGACGGCACATCGCAAGAATTTGAGGGTACCCTACCTTCGGAGTCATCAGCATCACCGGTTGATGCATCTAATGGTGAGGCGGCTCCGTCGGTACCGCCAACGCTCACGCCGATTGGAGCGCGTCCTCAGGGAAATTAAATTCAGTAAACCTCAGCATCTCAAGGTCATAAAGCCGTATAAACAAGGCTTCACAGTGCGCTGAATTTTTTAGATTGACCCGCATCCTTTTGCGTGATATAATCGCAAACTAAATTTTGTAGCGAACTTATAACATCTTCTCTATAATCTATGGCCGTGTAGAATAAACTGAAGTTTATCCTCATAAACTGTACTTTCTTGAGAAGATAGCCTCACCTAATTGTGGTTTTAGAAATTAATCGGGGAGTCACAAAGCTAGCTTTGTGACTCCGGAACCTACCCGATTAATTTGTTGATTTACAAATGGGTGAGGTGCGTTACAACTCCCCTCCCCGATAGGTTTCGACGGAATCTTTCCGAGACCACAAATTCAGGAAACCACTTCGTCGCTTGAAGGCCGGGTGTACAACCTTTATCGAAACACCATAACATTTCTAACGAGGAGAAAAGATGACATGCAGCTTGCCACGAATCTGATTTTGTATATTTTTTTATCGATAGGCGTCGGATATATCTTGCGCTCTATTAAGGATGAAGAAGGAATTCCCAAACTCAAATGGTATATAGGCGGAATCATCATCGGCCTGGTGTGCGGTATCGCCAACGGCATTCTGGTCAGCACCGGTTCGCTCTTTGGCGCGGGATTTAATCTCGATACCGTGCTTGGCGGATTTATCGGCGGTCTCGGAACCGGATTGTTTATCGGTCTGCCTATTGGCCTAATCACCGCTTATGATATGTTCAAGCGGTTTACCTTTGTTGACGGTTGGCTTCTCTTTTTCAAAATTATCATTATCTTCATTGTCATTGGCGGTACCATCTCATCTCTGGCCGTTCCTAAATACAATAGTCAACAGTGGTTTGACTTTTTCATTTTCGGGTTGGCACAAGGCGGTATTTACGCGCTCATCGCGTTGGGCTATACGTTGGTCTACGGGATTTTGTTTATGATCAACTTTGCTCACGGCGAGATATTCATGAGCGGCGCGTTTACCGCCTTTTTTGTAGCCCAATCGTTGGCGACACCTCCTGAAGAAGGTGTTCCTTCGATGTTGGAGGCCAACCCCATTTCTGCGTTGATGATGATATTTTTGGTCGCAATGCTCACGTCAACTATTGTGGCGGTAACGGTTGAGCGCGTTGCCTATAAACCCCTTCGAAACGCCCCACGTTTGGTGCCACTTATTACGGCCATTGGGGCGTCTTTCTTTTTACAGTATACCTTTCGCGGTTTCTATGGTTCCGGTGTTGAAGCGTATCCGCAAGTACCGGCTCTCACCGGTGATCTGGTCATCGGTGACCTCATGCTCTTTTTCGCGCTGGTTATTGTGTTCGGTATAGGCGGATGGGCCTCAATTTTCCTTTATAAGTATCTTAAAAAGATGTTTATTGATACGCCCAATCTTGGCTGGCTACCCTTTATGCTTACGTCTTTAAGTCTCCTGGTTGTTGCTTATTTTATCGTACCTGTTGTGTCCGCCGGGCTTGTTTCTGTTGTTAACAACGCTTTTCCTGTCGGTGCTGATCAGGAGGTGGCGACAGCGGCCGAGGTCGCCGTTTCCATCTCGAAAATACAGTTTGTTGTGATTGTTAGCTCAATTGCGTTAATGGTTGGACTGTACTACTTCGTGCAAAAGACAAAAATAGGTAAAGCCATGCGGGCTGTAGCTGAAGATAAAGAAGTCGCGGCGCTGATGGGGATTAACGTTGACCAAGTTATTTCGATTACGTTTGCTCTCGGTGCGGCGCTGGCCGGAGCAGCCGGAGTTCTGTACGGACTTATGTTTCGGCAGGTTAACTTTTTCATGGGCTTCTTTCCGGGCTTGAAAGCATTTACCGCTGCTGTATTAGGCGGCATCGGCAACGTACCCGGCGCGATGATTGGCGGTTTGTTTTTGGGTATTTTCGAGTCATTAGGGCCTAGCCTGTTTTTAGAAGGATTGGGCATTGCAGCTCCCTATCAGTTAAAAGACGCTATTGCGTTTACGATGCTTGTCCTTGTTCTTATTTTTAGGCCAACCGGTATTATGGGCGTTGACTTAAGTAAGAAGAAGGCATAAGGAGACGATAGCGTATGACTATTAACTGGAAACAGATTGGGCAATATGGTTTTATTATGGGCATCGCTATCTGGTATGTGTGCCTGGTAGGGATGGTCGAGACGTTTGACTCGCGGGGGATTATCGACGGCACGCTGTTTACTCTGGGACGGGCCTTACTGGTTGTTATCAGCCTTGGGCTAGGGTACGTTACAGCTATGAAGGTGTCGGATGGCAATTTTGGCATGGGCGTCATGGGCAGTCTGATTAGTGGTGTTATTGGGGCTGTGATGACGGTTGTGCTTGTGTTAGCCATTGAGCCGTTAAATATGCGTGCCATGTTTGTAAACGCATCAACATCATTGATCGAGATTCTCACATTTGAAATGGAGTCTCAAGCCACGGGCTTGACGATTTTGGCAGCCTTTATCGTAGGGTTTAGTGTGCTGGGCGGAATTATCTATTTGCTGCCCTCCTTACCACGTCGTGCTATTATTTCCGGGTTCTCTGCCGTTTTGGTAATGGGTATGTTGGGTGAACTTTTAACGGTCGTCTTAGGGCGCTTCGACCTAACTGAAATTCTCTCTGATTTTTTGTATGGCAGAAATGGCCTATCGATACCCGGTGCAATTTCTATCTTCATCTTTTTTGCAGTGGTTAGTGTCTTGTGGGCAACTCAGAAAGATAGTTTACAATCCGGGGTCGAAAATTTACCGCCAACTCAGCGCCGAACATTAAGTTGGGCATTGATTGTACTCAGCATAATTGTGTTAATTTTGTTGCCCCAGGCGGTAGGGCCATACATTAGCCAAATTTTGGTGTTGGTAGGGCTATATGCCTTAATGGGATTAGGGCTGAATATCGAGATTGGACTGGCCGGTTTGCTCGACTTGGGCTTTGTCGGCTTTTTCGCCATCGGTGCTTATACGGTCGCCTTGATGACCTCTACCGGCGAGTTAGGCGTCTCCGGCACTGCGATTGCCGATTACTCAAACTTTTGGGTGGCGATTCCCATCGCCGTAGCGGTTTCAGCCTTTGCCGGGATTTTTCTAGGGATACCGGTCTTGCGGATGCGGGGCGATTATCTGGCCATTGTAACGCTGGGTTTTGCCGAAATTATTCGTATTCTGGTTCTGTCTGACTTTTTACGTCCTCTCTTGGGTGGAGCACAAGGCGTTCTGAATATCCCGAAACCGGCAGTCGCCTACGCCCAACAAATTGCAAACCAACTGCCGTGGTATTTTCAAACTGTCTTTTTCTTTTTTGTTAGTACCGATGGTCGTATCAAAGATCCAGCCCATTTCTATTATATTATTGTCATCGGCTGTGCTCTTATCAGTTTTGTCGCTTGGCGGCTACAAAATGCACGGATTGGCCGTAACTGGATGGCCCTCCGCGAGGATGAAGACGTGGCCGAAGCAATGGGTATTAACCTGATTGCCAGCAAGCTTCTGGCTTTCGGTATCGGAGCAGCTTTTGCCGGATTAAGTGGGGCTATTTTCGCTGCTCAGGTCGGCTCGGTTTTCCCCCATAGTTTTGGTTTGATTGTTTCTATCAACGTCGTTAGTCTGGTAATTATTGGTGGTTCCGGCAGTATTCCCGGTGTTATCGTCGGATCATTAGTTCTGGTTGGCCTGCCCGAACTGCTCAGGGAATTTGCTGAGTATCGGCTACTGATTTATGGTGCGTTGTTAGTGGTTATGATGCTGGTGCGACCGGAAGGATTGTGGCCTTCGGAAACTACCCGTCGTGAGATGCAAAGTGATGAAGATATTGAACCCGTACCGGTAGGCCAAACCGCACCAAGGAGCGTATAACAGATGTCCTCTATATTATCGGCACAAGGAGTTACCAAACGGTTTGGAGGCTTGGTCGCGGTTGACCATGTCGATGTCGAAATCGAAGAAAAATCGATCCATGCCATTATCGGCCCTAACGGAGCGGGCAAAACCACGTTTTTTAACTGTCTGACCGGCTTCTATCCCATAAACGAAGGCAAAGTTATTTTTATGGGTGAGCCATTGATCGATATTCCGCCCGACCAAATTACCCGGCGGGGAATTTCTAGAACGTACCAGAATATTCGTCTATTTGCCAACATGACGGCTATCGAAAATATTCTGGTTGGCCAGGAACCCCATTTGAAATCGTCTTGGATTGGGGCCGTGTTAGGCTTGCCCAATACGCGTAAGGAAGAGGAGGCCGCCCACGAGGAGGCGCTACGGATTATTCGCTTTGTCGGTATGCAAGGGCGTGGTGATGTCATCGCCAAGAATCTGTCTTATGGCGATCAGCGTCGCCTGGAGATTGCTCGAGCGCTGGCCAGTAAACCCAAGTTGTTGCTCTTAGACGAGCCGACTGCCGGTATGAACCCCAACGAAACGGTCGGGTTAACCAACTTTATCCGTCGCATCCGTGATGAACTGGGCGTGACGATTCTTCTCATCGAGCATGATATGCGTATGGTAATGGGTATTTCTGAGCAGATTACGGTGCTTGATTATGGGCAAAAAATCGCCGAAGGCACTCCGGCCATTATCCAAAGCAATCCCAAAGTAATTGAAGCCTATCTTGGTCGAGGGGCAACTGACCCTGTGGCGGAAGATACCGAAACTGAACAGCCTGAAATTCCGGCGACATAAACTTCATAATTAAAAGCGAAATGATATGGCACTTCTAGAAGTCGAAAATGTACATAGTTACTATGGTAATATTCACGCATTAAAAGGCATTTCCCTAACCGTTGAAAAAGGCGAAATTGTGACCCTTATTGGGGCCAATGGAGCCGGTAAAAGCACCACGCTCAAAACCATCAGCGGTATCGTCCGCCCCAGGGTAGGTACGGTGACGCTGGATGGAGAAGATTTATCGCAGTTTCCCGCTCACGAGATTGTCGGCAAAGGGCTGTCGCAAGTGCCGGAAGGTCGGGGCGTCTTTGCCCGGCTAACGGTCATGGAAAACTTGGAGTTGGGAGCCTACATCCGCGATGACGGCAAGCAGATTGCTGAAGATATCGAGCGTGTTTTTGGTATTTTTCCTCGCCTTAAAGAGCGACAAAAACAAACGGCCGGGACATTGAGCGGGGGTGAGCAGCAGATGTTGGCTATGGGGCGAGCGATGCTGGCCCGGCCCAAAGTGCTGCTGCTTGATGAACCGTCGATGGGGTTAGCACCGATTTTGGTAGAAGGGATTTTTGAAACGGTTCAAACCATCAACAAAGAAGGAACCACGGTGTTGTTGGTCGAGCAAAATGCGCTCATGGCGTTGCAAATTGCGCACCGAGGATATGTTATCCAAACCGGTGAAATTGTTCTTCATGACGATGCCAAAGCTCTGCAAAAAAACGAAACGGTTCAAAAAGCTTACCTTGGCATGGAGTAAATTTTTCCAAAAACCAGAGAAGCTTAATTGCTTTGTTTTTTCTCTAAAAATGCTTTCAACGTCCGAGATGACTTATGCTCGGACGTTTTTCTTTGTCTAAATAAAAAATTTAAGGTTATTAAATTTTTCTATAATCCAGGTAACTTTACCCAATTTCCTTAGTTGCCCTTATTATGGTAAGTTAATTTTGCTCATTATGTATATTAGGTATTGCAAATAAATGAAAGGTTCGATATAATTGTTTTAACATAAAAACTTTCCATAAAGGCTTGACATATATAAGCCGAAAACTCTTTAATAAACGGTTATGGGGATGACCGTTTGTTAATACGGAGGGAGTTAAATGGAAAACTATCAAATTATCATGTAGGAGAGAAACATGAAAAAGTTTTTAATCGCTTCCCTTCTTACTGCAGCTCTCTTTTTAGGAGTTGCCTCCGTGGCTTCGGCAAGTGGTGGCTATTGCCAAACCGACCGCTGTCACGTTGTTCACTACGGTGAAACCCTCTTTAGTATCGGCCGACAATATGATGTACACCCTTATCATATCGCCGAAGCAAACAATCTTTACAACCCTAACCATATCTATGCCGGCCAAGTGCTGTACATTCCTCATGGCAGCAGCTATCCTTGGGGCGCTGGTTGTGGCTATAATGATTGTGGTGGCTATGGCCATGGCTATCAAAAATCAAGCTGGCATCAGGGCAGTAACTGCGGTTGGAATGACTGCTACGAAAAGCCATCTCATCGGCCCGACAAATGTGACTGGAATGACTGCTATGAAAAGCCGGTTCATTTGCCCGAAAAATGTGGCTGGAATGATTGCTACGAAAAGCCGTCTCATCGGCCCGACAACTGCGGTTCCGGTTGTACCTCCGGCTACTATGGTTATGATTTCACCGGCTACTTCTATGGCTCATTCAATCCGCACCAAAAGCAGTACAGCCATACCTGCGGTTACAATTCTAACTGCTGGTAGGTTAAACGCGTAAGCAAAACAGAGTCCATTTAACTCTAAAAACGCAAAAATTTAACGTCTAAAGGCTCCCTCCACACTTTCCCCCAAACGTTTGGGAATAATTTTTGCAAAGAACCTCATCAATTTGATGAGGTTTTTTGTTTGGTTATAGCCAAAATCTTGTCTAAATAGACATTACTTAATATAATCTTCGCTTATAAGGAAATGCGTAAAACTCTGTGAGAGGGTGTATGTCGCTTTGCGTCTATACACAAAGGGAAAAATGGAATATAAAGATTATTATAAAACATTAGATGTTGACAAACATGCTAGCAGCGACGACATATCGAGAGCGTACCGCAAACTGGCCCGCCGCTACCACCCCGATGTTAACCCCGGTGATAAAGTAGCCGAAGAACGTTACAAAGAAATCAACGAAGCCAATACGGTATTAGCCCACCCCGATGCTCGTGCTAAATATGACCGCTTTACGGCCGGATGGGAAGTTCATCAAGCTTCGGAAGAAGATAGGGAGTTTGATTGGAAAGAATGGCTCTTTATTCCGGGCATTGATGGTCAAGAACCTGAACTGCCGGCAGCGCTTGATGATATCAAGAGCAAAAGTAGCCACGACGGATTTTCCGATTTTTACTACGGCCTCTTCGAAGCTGTGGTTACGGATCAGCCTGAGCCGGAGACACCCCAACAGGGTGAAGACATCACCCAGCAGCTTGAAATTGCATTGCAAGAAGCCTTCACCGGCACGAAACGTATTTTGCGTGTAGGTAACCGTAAAATCGAAGTCCGCATTCCGCGTGGCGCTCGATCCGGCACCAAAGTTCGCGTTCGTGGCGAAGGCGCAGAGGGCGTTGGTGGCGCACCAAGTGGTGATCTTTATCTGGAAATTATGGTTGCGCCTGATCCCAACCTTGAGCGCATCGGTGATGACATTCATATTGAACTGCCGGTCAACGTCTACTCTGCAGTTCTTGGGGGAGAAGCCATTGTCTCAACCCTTAAAGGAAAAATCAAACTGCGCATCCCTCCCGAAACACAGTCGGGAAAAGTCTTTCGTATTAAAGGCCAGGGTATGCCCAGCCTCAAAAATCCGGAAGAACGTGGCGATCTCTATGCCAAAGTGATGATCACGGTCCCCGAGAACCTCACCGAAGAAGAGATCGAGCTATTTGAAGAGTTGGCCGATATTCGCGGCTTGTAAGAGGCCAAGAATTTGTCCGTCTCTCAAAAAGCATCCTCGAATGAAGCCGCCGGCATGGTCCGTGCGGCTTCATTAATTGCCGCCGGAAACGTTGCCAGCCGAATATTAGGACTTGTGCGTGAAACGGTCATTGCGCAGCTTTTCGGCGCAACTGGCCTGGTTTCGGCCTTTCGGGTAGCCCAAATTATACCAACCATGCTATACGATCTGCTGGTTGGCGGCATGGTGAGCAGCGCCTTGGTGCCGGTCTTTTCCGAATACGCCGAGCGCGATCGCACTGCGTTGTGGCAGGTAGCCAGTCTTATCCTCAGTTTGTCTGTAGTGGTAATTGGCCTTATTGTTGTTGTTATTGAACTGGCCGCTCCGCAAGTGGCTTTTCTTATGGCCGGGGGGTTTGACGAGGAACTACTGGCCGCAACGGCCCATCTGCTGCGACTAACAACCCCGGCCGTTCTTTTTTTGAGTCTGGCCGGGATCATCACTGGTTTGCTGCACGCTCTGAAACGTTTCACGCTGCCGGCCTTTACCGCCGCAACTTTCAACGCTTCTATTGTGATATTTGCTATAGTAGGCGTAAATATTTTTGGCTGGGGGATCGACGCTCTAGCCTATGGTTTGTTATTTGGAGCTTTTGCCCAGGTTGTACTACAGCTTCCGGCTTTGCGAGATGCTCGCCTCCGCTTTGCGCTTGATTTTCAACATCCTGCTCTCCTTAAAATCGGCAAACTGTGTTTGCCAATATTGCTCGGCCTTGTCATTAGTCAGGTAGCCATCGCTTTGGATCGAAACTTTGCTTCTCGCACCGGACCTGAGAGTATCGCCTGGATGCAATATGCCACCACAATCATTCAATTTCCCTTAGGATTAATCTCGGCGGCCATCTCCCTGGCGATTTTGCCGACGCTTTCTCGGCTGGCGGTGGCAGATCAACAAATGCCGGCCCGACTCAATGCGTTCATGGATACCTTGGCGACCGGCTTGCGTCTCGTTCTGATCTTGATTATTCCGGCTACTGTCGCCCTTTTTATTTTAGCTGAACCGGTAGTTAAGTTGCTCTTCCAGCATGGCGAGTTTAGCAACTTCGATACGCAGCAAACGGCTCTGGCGTTACGTTTCTATTTGTTGGGCCTTCCCTTTGCCGCTATTGATCAGCCTCTTATTTTTGCTTACTACGCCCGCCAAAATACGCTTACCCCGGCCTTGGTGGGCCTATTAGGCGTTGGTTTTTACCTGGTTGCAGCGCTTACTCCGGCACTTTTTCGACCCATGCAAATGACCGATTTGGTGCTGGCCAACAGCGTCCAACTCACTGGTCACGCGCTGGTGATGGCCTGGCTCGTCAATCGTCTTTCGTCGTTGCGGGGTCGCGGTCTTGGTCCAACGGTTGCCAAAGCTATAACGGGTGCTGCGATCATGGGTTTTGGGTTGTGGTTGACCCAACCGTGGATAACGCAGTTGCTGCCTCCCTCCTATTTCGTCACAGAAGCGGTAGGGCTTTGTCTGATGGTTGCTTTTGGTGGTGGTCTTTATCTTCTGATAGCTATAGTGCTTCGTGTGCCTGAGCTTCATTTGCTGATGCGTATCGTTCGGCGATTTCTTCCTTGATAGAACCCCTAAATATGGGTGTATTTATAACTTGACTCCTGTATATAGTAGTAAATCTTCAAATTTTGCTCAACTTGACAAAAAACGGTCGTGACTCTACAATCATTATGTATTCTTATTATGTAAAACCTTTGGCTCTTACCTCAAAGGACTCTCCCCATGTTTGGAAAACGAAAGCTCGACGATCTCAGCGTTGAAGAGTTGGAAAAAGCGTTACTTATCAAACGGCGTCAAGCACGTCTGGAGCGATTCAATCGCCTGTCGAAAGCTGGCTATACGCCCAATGAAGCGCTAAACGGCATCAATCGTGCCCTGGATAAATTGGCTCCTCCGCCGGCACCCCCCTCCCATCAGCCGGTTCCACCAGCCGCCGCTCACGCACCCGTTCAAGACAAATTCGAGACTTCTGCCCCGCCTCCGGCTACCGAACAGCCTAAATCGAGAAAATTAATGAATAGGGCGTGGTTGGGACTGGAGGTTGTTGCTGTAACCGGGCTGATAGGGGTGTTGATTGCTTCTTATTTTAATTTGCGTGAGTTGAATGATGAGGTTTCTCTAGCTCAGCAGAATATCGTGGCTCAGCAGGCCGCGCCTACGCCCACGCAAGCCCCACCAATTGCCTTAGCTCGCCTGCCTGGCGGCCACACGCCACCGACCTCGCCTGGTGGTGCCGTACCCGATGTCCCGCTGCATCTGCAAGAGTGGATTCAGCCGACTTCATCTACGGATACGACTTTGGGGCCGATTGAAGTTGCCCCTGGGGTGAACCCGCCTACCCGGATTGTTATTCCCAAAATTAAGATCGATGCTCCTATTGTTGATGGGGTTGGTTGGGATGATCTCAAGAAGGGGGTTGGTCATCTGCCCGGTAGCGCTAATCCCGGCGAACGTGGCAACATGTATCTGGCCGCTCACAATGATATCTACGGCGAGATCTTTCGCTATCTGGAAGATTTGGCCGTCGGTGATGAATATTTTATCTATTCCGGCGATGAAAGATTTCGCTATGTCGTTACAGAGCGACGTATTATTGATCCTTCGGATGTTAGTGTTATGCTGCCGACAACCGAACCGGTATCGACCTTGCAAACCTGTTATCCTTATCTGATCGACACGCATCGCCTAGTCGTTATCGGTGAGTTGGCTGAATAACCGACCGGTGCTATAATTTCAGTTGAATAAACGTAAAAAAATTAACTCACCGAACTCTCGGTGAGTTTTACTTTGGACTAAAGATTATGGCTAAATCAAGACGATCACGTCGTGTCCGTCGTCAGGAATCGGAGAAACCGGTTCCTAGTCCGGCGGCTCCGGCTCCACAGGTAGCGGCTCCTGTCGAAAAAAAGGCTACTCCAGCAGCTAGCCGCACAACCGTCGATTTCGCACGAGAATACTACTACGTATACGCAGAATTACGACAAATTTTGCTTGTAACGGCTATCATGTTTGCCGCGATGATCGGCTTATCCTTTTTTATCTAAAGCTTTGATTTTGGAGCAGCACCCGAGCAGTAAGCTCATGGGTTATGGCTCTAAAGTAGCCCCAGTCAGCGAAATTGCCCTCTAGTTGGCGTAGACGTTGTGTTGTATCAAGTAAGGTCTCAACTGACACTGCTCGAAAACCATCAATCGCCTCACCGGAGTCAATCGGTGTAGGGGTTCCTTCAACCGGCTGTGTTTGGAATACATACGAGACAAATGGCAACGTGCTCTGTTCGTTTGTTAATGTGTAAGTAACAACGGCCAGGCATTGCGCAATTTCAACGGTAAAGCCGGTTTCCTCCATTGTCTCGCGCTTGAGCGCCTCTTCTGGCGCTTCACCCGGATCTATTCCTCCCGTCATCAGTCGATAAACCCCATTCGGATAAAAACCTTTGGTGTGCAGCCAAATTTGGTCTTTTGCATTGGGAATCACCATAACCACCTCGCCTCGGCGAGGTTTTTTCTTATCCATTTTTTTGACCATGCTTGCCATGATATCTGTCGAAACAGAAAAGTTGACGTGATGATAGAGCAATGGCCCATACCGCTTGGCAAGACGGCGTAGGATCTTTTTTCGATAAACCTGTTTGAAGTGCGGATCGCTCACTTGAAATCTGTTACTTTCCGGATGATATGTGGCTGACAAGAAGTTATCCGTTGTTTTACATAGAAGTTACGCAGTTCAGATTGGTTCAGTCTCCCACTAAGCCTTCAACCGGAGTTCAACCGTTTTACACCTTGATTTAGGCTTAATTTGATCGTTTAAGACTGAACCAATCTTATGTCTCAGTTCAACTGCGTAACTCATATT
>JAGRBZ010000157.1:0-1422 GCA_020433805.1 Anaerolineae bacterium | reverse complement strand
TTGATTTAGGCTTAATTTGATCGTTTAAGACTGAACCAATCTTATGTCTCAGTTCAACTGCGTAACTCATAAACAAAGTTGAAAGCTTAACTCAAGTTTAACTTTGCACTACTAAAAAGCAAGAGATTATCTATCTCGTATTCCATGAACACAGAATCACGATACCAGGATATCAGATAAGGAGATACCCATGCTTTCTTGGAAATTACATGTTGAAAAGTTGCCTTTAGAAAATTCACTTCGTACAGCTTTGCGTATTTATCTCAAGCGTTTGTTTTCATTTTTGTTATTTGCTTTTATTTTAGTGGCTTCCTTTGGTATTGTTTTAATGGTTACCAAATATTTTGCTCTAACACAAACACTATCTCTATTTTTATTACAATCCACTTTGTGTGCGGTAGCAGGCTTTAGCCTGGCGGGATGGTTTAAATTCAGTTTTCCCAAATCACCCTCGGCTATTCTCAATCTTACAAAAAACAGAACTTCAAAAGTCATTAGTGATAGTAGCCTAGAAATGTTGACAAGAATGGCAACATTACAGAATTTTGATCCTGGTCAGATAATTCTTCGGCAGGGGAATACAGGAGACAAACTCTATGTCATTCAAAGTGGTAAGATCATTATTTATACAACAGATGACTCTGGGAAAGAGATTCTTAAGTTAAACACCTTAGGGGCGGGTGATTTTTTTGGTGAACTGGCTTTGCTCGATAACAAACCTCGATCAGCCAATGTGCGGGCCATGGAAGCAACGACTGTTTTGATATTAGATCAAGCGACATTCTTACAGACAATAGGTCAAGATCCCATGCTTGCTTTAGATATTTTACGAACAATGTCGCTAAGAATGCGTCAAAATATTAATTATGCCCTGGAGCTTACCAATCGGCTTACCGACTCACAGAGAGCAATTTGGAAAATAATTGAACTAGGCTTGCAAAAAGGTAAATTTGAGGGAAAAGAGATCCATATCGAAATCGATCTTGTTCAAGATGCGTTAGCCAATCTATCTCAGCTCGATGAAGAAGCAATTAACTGGGCGATTACGTATTTGAGCGATAAAGAATATATCGATGTTGTAACCCAAGAAATGATTGTTAGAGATTATACCTTACTGTTTCCCCTATTGAGAGAAGCCCCTAGTATATTCTCAGCGCAAAATATCTCCTCGACTGTTGGTGAAAAAGCACAAAAAATAGCCCACATTCTTATTCCTCCCTCACCAAACCAAGCCCATAACTGAGTTCAACCGTAATAAAGCTCTAGCGCTATCTTCTCTTTTCTTGCGTCACTAATTAACCGCCATAATATTGAAGACGAATATCTGCTTTGAAAAATATATACTGGCTCTTTTGGAACTCAGGGGGTTGACAAGATCGTAAAACGAAAAACGTAAAACGTAATCCTTTTTTACGCATCACG
>JAGRBZ010000156.1 GCA_020433805.1 Anaerolineae bacterium | reverse complement strand
TCCCCGTCCCGTGCGCTTCCACATAGCTAATGCTTTCCGGATTAATACGGCTCCGCTCATAAACCGTTTGCTCCAGTTCCGTTTGAGACACCGTGCTGGGAGCGGTGATGCCGTTGGTTGTGCCGTCTTGATTGAGGCCACTGCCCCGGATGACTCCATAGATATGGTCCCCATCGGCCACAGCCCGGACGAGCGGCTTTAAAACTAGTGCGCCTACCCCTTCGCCCGGCACGAAGCCATCGGCCCGACTATCGAAGGCTTTGCATTTGCCTTCGGGCGAGAGCATCCCGGATTTGCTGGACAGAATGTAAAAGTGAGGCGTGGTTGTAATAAAGGCTCCACCGGCCAGAGCCACCGCACTTTCGCCTTGCTGTAAACTCTGACAGGCCAGATGAATCGCCACCAGCGATGATGAACAAGCCGTGTTGATCGCCACGGCCGGTCCTTTGAAATTGAGCAAATAAGCAATCCGGGCAGCATTGATCGAGGCATCATTGCCCATAAAGGTATGTCCTTGCACAGCAACCCCGGCCTCATTCATCTTTTGATAGTAATCGCCACTCTCGCCGCCCAAAAAGACTCCATACGCTTGGTTATCCATTTGTCTGCGGCTGTAGCCGGCATCTTCTAGCGCCGACCAGCACACCTCCAAAAAGAGGCGCTGCTGGGGGTCCATCGACGAAGCTTCACGTCCCGACAGCTTGAAGAATTGGGGGTCGAAGCAGTCGATGTCGGCCAAAAATCCGCCCCATTTACTGTAGGTTTTGTTAGGTTGCTCCGGGTCCGGATCGAAATAGTCGGTTACCGACCATCGCTCCGGGGGTACTTCGCTGATGGCGCTGCGCCCGTGGGCCAAATTCTCCCAAAATTCGGCCACATCTTGGGCACCGGGAAAGCGACCGGCCATCCCAATAACCGCAATGTCTTGCGGCCTAATCGGGGCCTGTTGTGGTTGTGCGTCTGAAATAATCGGCGTTGGGGATAAGGGCCTCGCCACATCGGCAGTACTGACCACAACCTTGCCGATATTGTGCCCCTCGCTCAAATATTGGTAGGCTGCCGACAACTGGGCAAAGGGGAAGACCCGGTCTATCGTCGCGGCGATCCGACCCTCAGTTAGTTCCTGGGCCAGCGCTTGCAGATAACGACCGGCCCGCTCCGGATGGGCTTGTAGTAGACGCCGCAAATCGATTGTGTGCAGGCTTTGATTGTCAACCAGCTTCGACAGATTCAGCGCCACGGCTGATTTCAAGCCGGTCATAGCGATTTCGATGTAGCGTCCGCCGGGTGCCAAACTGTCCAGCCCTTTCTGGATATAGTCACCTGATAACGTGTTCAAGACGACATCGACTCCATAGCCGTCCGTCAACTGTTGGATCGCTTCAGCAAAATCCTCCTGTCGATAGTTGATAACGTGATCGATGCCTTGTTGTTTGAGATAGTCACACTTCTCCTCCGAGCCGGCGGTCGCAAAGATTTCGGCTCCGCGCTGTTGAGCCAACTGGACCGTCATCAAACCAACACCTCCGGCTGCCGTTTGAATCAACACCTTCTCACCCGGCTTCAAGGCAGCTTTTTCCAGGGCTTCGTAGGCCGTCAAGAAGACGACGGGGGCAGCACAAGCAGTCTCGAAATCAATTTGGGACGGTTTTTGAAAGACCAAATCAGCCCGTGTATTGACTACGGTAGCATGACCCCCTAAAGAGTCTCCCATCAAGGCGATGACTTCATCACCGGGAGCAAATCCGGTAACGTCTTGCCCAACTTGTTGCACAAGGCCGGCTACTTCAAAACCAGGTACAAAGGGATAATCCGGCATGGTTGGATACAGACCTTTAAGACATAACAAATCCCCGAAATTAAGTGAAAAGGTCCGCACCGCAATCTGAACCTCATGGGCGGCAGGCGGTAGCAGATCAAAGGATTCAACACGCAACGTTTTTAGATCGCCGGGTTGCCGGATGACGGCAGCCTGAGTCTCCGTTGTAGCCGACTCGATTACGTGGATTGATGCATCACCTATCCGTTCGTACGTTTCACGGTTTGCCGGTTGGGATTGAATACCGCCTCCGGGTTCAAATAATGTCTCGACCGGCATCGGTTGTCTTGCCATCAAGCTAACCGGCGACTCAGAGACCATCGGCACAGGCTCCACGGTCGGACCATATTCGGTCTGGATATAATCGGCGAGGCGATGGACAGTTGGATAATCAAATAGAAGGGTCGTACGCAACGGTCGCCCGATAGCCTGGCTGATCCGGTTAATCAAATCGATCCCCACAATCGAGTCGACCCCATATTCGGCAAACGATTTATGGGGATCGATCCGCTCTTGGCTCAAGCCGGTAGCTAACGCCAATTGGTCTAGAATGCTCTGCTTGATAGAAGCAGTTGAGATACCCGCATTTCCGATATTCGTGTGAAGTTCGGCGGCTTGTGCTTTTGTCGCCCTTTGTTCAATGGGCAGTGATGGCGGAACCACCATATTTGAAAGCAAGCGATTAGCCGGTATCGAGGTGCGTGGCGCTCGATCAGCTCCCGTTTGCGTTGGGTTGGGTTGGCTCCGCTCCAAGGCCGGATCGTTGATCAATTGCCTACATACGCCGTCGCTTTCGGCCAAGATGATAGTCTGGCCGGCGGGCTGCTCTGTGTCTTGACCGGCCAGGTAAACTGACTTGAAGCCTTCAGTCTGTAGAACCCGCTGCCACTGCTCCGGGCTAAGTAAGGGGGTATGTTTAAGACGGTGTTCGTCGTCCTCAAAGGCCCACCAACCATCCAACAAGCCAAAGGTCAGGGTCGCAAAAGCGGTAAACCGGGTGGTTTCGCTGAGGATGAGCAGGCCGTTGGCGGTGAGCAAGGATTTGAGATGGTGCAGGGTACTGCGGATATTTTTGGTTGCATGAACGACGTTCGTTCCGATTACGACCTCGGCCTTGTTGAGGTCGAAACCTTGCGCAGCAGGTGAGCGCTCAATATCCAATCGCCTAAACTGCATAAAGCCATATTTGTCGGCAAATTGAGCCTGCCCATAGCGAATAAACCCTTGAGAAACGTCTGTGAACAGATAGTCGATCTGTTCTTGGTACGGCTCGATGGCGGCCAGGATAAAACGCGTTGTACCGCCGCTTCCGGCTCCAACCTCGACGATCCGGAGCTTCTCGCCCACGTTTAGCGTGGGTAGACGCTGCTCGATGATACTTTTGACCACCAAGGCCGCTATCTGATTGACATAGTCCGTGCCCGGTGTCCCATGATAGATACCTTCCACCAGAGCCGGTGAACTGTTGGGAAACATCACCTCGGTGGCGGGAAGCTGACCCGTCATAATCTCGGGCAGGGCTTGCAGACATGTCGCCAACAGATGCAAATGCGGTCGCAGCATCGGATAACGTTGGGCCAATACATTTTGCTGTTGGGCCAACGCCTGTCGATCCGGTTGCGCTACGTCGGCAGTCGTCTCGATCTGCATTTCGGTCACCCTGAGATAGCCGGCCTCGGTCAAGATGCTCAAACAAGCGTCGTAAAACTGTTGGTATTTTGGCAATAATTTCAACTGCCGGGCCAGCTTTTGCCGGGAATAGATTTCCCCCACACTCTGAAAAACCCCCAGGTGTTGAAAGGCTTGCAACAGACTCGTTCGGGCCAACGCTTCCAGCAGCTCAAAACCCGTGTGTTCTTGCTTTAGGGCCGTCTGATCGAGGGCCAAAGTCGGCAAATTCGCAGTAAGCTGTTCCATCGCTCCTTTCATAATAGAAGCATGCTTCGCCTGCACGACCTCGATCCGGTGCTCAAACATAACACCTAACTCCTTGAGAACCGCCTGGTCAGCCTTTAGCGCTGCTACCTGATCGATGGGACCGGCCATAATCCGGTCGATGGTTGCCAAACCGGCGTCGACTTCAATCGACCGGATACCCTGCTCCGCCAATCGCTGCCGGTATGCAGCCGTGGCCACGACCCCGACCGACCCCCAATAGCCCCAGTTGATGACCTTAACCGGGTAGGGCCTGACCTGATTGAGGTAGAGGGCATAGGCATCAACAAAGGTGCTGCCGGCCGCATAGTTTCCTTGCCCGGCGTTGCCCCAAAACGATTGGCTCGATGAGAAAAAGAGCATGAAATCCAGCGCCTCTTCTTTGACCACCTCGGCCAAGACCAGGCTACCGGTCACTTTGGGGGCCAACGCCGCTCGGAAGGAGGCTTCATCTAGCCTAGCGATAGTTCCGTCACGCAGCACCAGGGCCGAATGGATCACGCCGTTGATGGCTCCAAACCTGTCCTTGGTCTGGCGAACAACCTCTTGCATCTGGACCAGGTCTGTGCCATCAGCCTGGCAGTAGAGATAGTCGCCCCCGGCAGCCTTAATGAGCTTAAGTTGGCTTTCCTTCTCCATTGTCAAGACAGTTCGACCCACCAAGACCACTTTGGCTTGGACCTGTTCAGCCAGGTGAACCGCCGTTTCCAATCCAATACCCCCGGCCCCACCCAGAATAAGATACACCCCTCCAGGTCGATAAGGCAGTTTATCACACGAGGGCAGTCTCAGCGGGGCTAATCGTCTAACATATCTGATCCCCTGTCGCAGAACAATGGGCTGACCCTTATGACCACCTTCCGCCACGATGTTGGTTGCGTCGGCCTCATCAACACTTAGCTCCCCGGCTTTGTTTGCTGTCAGCACTACATCAATACAACTAACATCCACCGCCGGATATTCCTTCGCCAGACTCATCGTCAGACCACTCAACGCGGCACTCCAAGGATGAACGCTTTCCTGAGGGTAGCGTGCCTGAGTTTGGTTTGTTAAGACCTTGAGAGCCGACAAGCTCGTCATCCCTCCCCCCTGCTCTAGCATCTTAACTACGCGAAAAAATTCGACAACGCCTTGCGTCTGGCTTCGTTCTAACTCGGTCAAATCCATTCGATCCGGCTGCACCCTTTCCAAACCGCCCAGAAAATACAGGGTATGGATCGAGATCAATGCTTTTAAGCCTTCTCCAAAAGTATGGGGATTGCTCAAATCGATCTCCCAATCGGTTTCGCTCATACGCTTATGTTTATCGCTTATGAATAAGCGTACCACGCGCTGCTGGGGATAATGCGCAGCCAGCACATCGCCGAGCGATTTCATTCCACTGGGAATGACCAGAACGACCTCGCCAACTGTTGCTGTCTGAGACTGTGTTTGGGGCAGTGTTTGTTGCTGCCAATAGGGCCGGTAATACCAATCCTGTTCCGTATGGGGCATAGATTTGAGGGTAACATTGTGGAGCGTGAGACATACCCAACCCTCATCATCCAGCACCGCGATGTTGAAATGAATCGTGTCCGATTGAACCGCCAGCCGGGTAATATAGGCATATCCGGTGGCGGGCAGCGGTCTCAACTGCGCCAGTTTATCGAGAGCAAAGGGGGCAACCAAGTTGCCATCAGACCCGTCGTCCATGAACCCGACCGCGCTTTGCAGTAGGCCATCGAGCAGGCTTGGATGCAGCATGTAACCATCATCGCCTACCCCGGCCGGTAACCGCAGCCGGGCCAGGGCTTCCGTATCACTGCTAATACATTCCTCGATGACTTGGAATGACGGACCATAGGTCATTCCTAACTGCCGGAACTGCTGGTAAACGGTCTCACCTGTTTTTTTATTCGGGCAGCGCTGCCGGATCGCAGCGAGGTCGATGCGTTGCGGCGCTTCGGCCGCGCTGAAGACCAACCGGCCCTGGCTATGAACCACCGGCTGTCCCCTATCATCGACGCTGCTGACCGCGTAGGATACCTCACCCGTTTCCGTCCGGTGGAGACTGAGGTGCGTTTCCAGCGGCTTATCAGAAACCACCAACGGCCTGAGCCAGACCACATCTTTGATTTGCGTCACGGGTTGCTCGCGAACCGCCACTGCTCCCGCGGCGCGAGCCATTTCCAGATAGACAACTCCCGGCAACACTTTCTCGCCGCGCACCTGGTGATCTGCCAAAAAGAACTCGGCTCCGGTAAAGGTGGAACTGAAACGCGGCCCATTTAAGTCAGAGATATTCTTATGAACCAACGGATGGAGCTGATCAATTGAGAAGTGAGAATTGTTAGGTAGCCAGTATCGCTCTTTAGCAAAAGGGTAGAGTGGTAACGAGATGCGGTTAGGCTGGTTTGCTCCATACAAGAGCGCCCACTCAATATCAATCCCTTTCACCCAAAGTTGGGCCAGTTTGGCCAATTTTCCCCGTTGGATCAACGCGGTTACAAAATCTCTGCCTTCTTCACCATCGCCTAGCAGGTCTACCCCCTCTCTATTCGTTTGTAACAAACCCTGATAGATATCTTGTGTTTTGTTTTGCAGGTAACCGGTCAGCTTTTGCCGGACCTCAGCGATGGTATGGGCCACCAAGGCTAGCCGTGCCGTCATCGCCTCGCGACCCACCTGCAAGGTATAGGCCATCGCGGCTAGCGGAATATGGGGGCTTTCTTCCACAAAGGCGAGCATCCGTTGGGCGTATACACTTAGTCGCTCTTCATTCCTGGCCGATAGTATAATTACCTGTGGCCGTTCATCCCCTACCTCTTGCTCGTTAGGCCTTACGCCTTGATATTCCTCCAGTACCATGTGGGCATAAGCGCCACCAAAACCAAATGAACTGACCCCGGCCCGCCGAGGTGAGCCTGCCAACTGTGGCCATGCAACTGGCTCCCGGTTAATAAAGAAGGGCGAGTGCTCTAATTCGATGTAGGGATTGAGCCGTTCAAACTGCGGCATCGCCGGAATGATCCCGTGTCGCATCGCCAGCAGCGTTTTGACGACCCCCACCAAACCCGCTGCCCCTTCTGTGTGGCCAAGGTGTGCTTTGGCCGATCCAATTCCACAAAACCCTGGCTTGGTCGTGTAGCTTCGGAACGCTTTTTTCAAGGCCGCAATCTCAACGGGATCACCCAATTTGGTCCCGGTTCCATGCGCTTCAATATAGCCCAACGTCTCCGGATTGATGCCGGCCTCCTGCCAGGCAGCTAAAATGACCTTTGCTTCGCCATCTACGCTAGGGGCCGTAATGGAGGGCGTATACCCCCCGTGGCCGACCGCCGAGCCTTTGATGACGCCACAGATCTGGTCGCCATCTTTAACAGCCTGACGCAACGGTTTGAGCAACACCGCCACAATCGCTTCGCCAGGGACATACCCATCGGCCCGCTCATCAAAGGTATGACAGCGACCCGTTGGTGAGAGCGCTCCCAAACTGCAAAAGTAGCGATAGTGGCTTGAGCTTAGCAGCAAATTGACCCCTGCCGCGAAAGCCATGTCACATTCCCCCTGCTGCAAAGCCTGACAGGCATAATGCAAGGCAACCAGCGATGAGGAGCAAGCCGTATCGATGGCCAAGCTGGGGCCGGTCAAATTAAAGTAAAACGAGGGCCGATTGGCCAGCATCGTGGCCGCATTACCGGTGCCGTCGTGGGGTTGGATCTTTTTGCCCTGCCGGGCCATCTCATCGGCATAGTCGTGAAAACAGGCACCGACATAGATACCGGTGTGGGAACCTTTGATCGAGCCGCCATAGCCTGCGTCTTCGGCAGTGTGATACAGGACCTGGAGAAGATAGCGCAACTGGGGATCCATCAGTTCGGCTTCACGGGGCGAGATGTTGAAAAAATCGGCATCGAATTGATCGACATCATCAATGAAAGTGCCCCATTTGCAATACAGCCTATCTTCAATCTGAAAGGCCGGGTCATACCAGGGTTTGTAATCAAAGTGATCGGCTGGAATTTCGGTAATCAGGTCCGTTTTGTGGTAAAGGTGCTGCCAGAAGGTGGCTACATCAGGCGATTGAGGCAAGACTCCGGCTATGCCAATAACGGCTATTGTCTCTGACCGGTCCATTGGGAGGAAAATTTCTCTCTCTTGGTTTTTTTGAAGAGCCGCCTCGGCAGACGACCTAAATGGCGTGTGGTGACCTACCGGCAAGCCTGAAACCTCTGCAGAAGCAGCAATCGTCGCAGGTTGGTAATTCGAGCGATGGGCTACGGACTGGTTGCCATCACGCTGTAGCAATAAAGAAAATGGTACCTCATATTCTTGGGCTAGAAAGGTTGATAAGCTTTCGATATTTTGGTATTCAAAAAATAGGGTCGGATATAACTCATCGGCGATTTCGGTTTCAATCTCTCGAACCAACAAAAGAAGCTGTGTCGAATCGATCCCTAAATCCATAAAGTTTTCAGTAATACTAATTTCATCTATTGCAACACCCAAAATGGTTTGTACTTTTTGAAGCAGATACCTTTGAACCGATTTCGCCAAAGCAGCAACGTTTTGATAATTGGATTTTGGAATATTAGCCCCACGATGCACTTGTTCTAGCGTATCCAGCGCTTGCTCTTTGGTAATCTGTCCCGTCTTTAACTGTTGCAGAACCTCTTTGATTGTCATCATCTTGCTCACCCAATTATCTTACCTTTATTAAGCCTTCAACGTCGTGCTCGTTAAGTTCGCCGCTTAAAAATTGATCGAGTAATTTTTCGTAGAATATTCGGTCGAAACTATCCGACGCCTCCGGCACAATCGCTTGCCCCAGCCAGTAGCGTTGACGCTTAAATCGAGTCAGGAGCAACGGTTGTCTGGTCGAGTGCGTCCTCTGGCCTTCTTCTACAATCAGGTGGCAATTTGTACCACCAAATCCAAACGACGAAATTGCGCCTATGCGTCGCCTATTTCTCGGTTCCCAGGCTTTCAACTGCGCATTAGGATAAAAAGGCGAATCCTCAAATTTGAATCGAGGGTGTGGTTTCTCGCAGTGGAGCGTGGCCGGGATCTGCCGGTGTTGCAAGCTCAAGACCAGTTTGAGCAGTCCGGTAATGCCCGCCGCCGTCATTGGGTGGCCCAGATTGGATTTGACCGACCCCACCGCACACCATTGCTTCTCTGCAACATAGTGGCGATAAACATCGGCAGCCGCTTTGATCTCAATCGGGTCGCCGAGCAGAGTGCCGGTTCCGTGCGCTTCCAGATAGCTGATGTCGTCCGGCGTGACCTGACTCCGCCGGAGCGCCGCTTCAATCACCGCCATCTGTCCGGCCTGATTGGGCACGGTTAAACCCATCGTATGGCCATCGTTATTTACGGCTGAGCCTAAAATGACGGCCAAAATCGGGTCGCCGTCTCGGACCGCTGTATCATAATCCTTCAGCAAGACCAGACCGCCACCTTCACCCAAAGCGAAGCCCTTAGCCCGTTGATCAAAGACATACGTTTTACCGTCGGCAGAGAGCACCTGAGCCTGACTGAAACCGATATGATTAAAGTCGTCCACCATCAGGTAGATGCCCCCCGCCACAGCCAATTCCACTTCCCCGTTTATGATACTTCGGCACGCATCATGGACGGCCACCAGCGACGAAGAACAGGCGGTATCGAGGACCTGCGCCGGCCCCTTAAAATCAAAAAAGTCTGAAATCCGGGCCGCGATCATATTGCTAATCGAGTTGACGATGGTATGCTGTAAAGCCGACGGCGGTATAAGATCATAAAAATTGCGGACATAGTTGTTATCTTTGGCTCCAATGAAAACGCCGGTGTTTGTTCCGGCCAATTCCGCCGCTCGATAACCGGCATTATCCACCACGGTTTGGGCCAGTTCTAACATAATTCGATGCTGAGGATCCATGCTGATCGCTTCCTCATCGGATAGACCAAAAAAATTGGCGTCAAACAGATCGATCCCGTTGATGAAGGCACCGTAAGCCGGGTACGCTTGGTCTAATCCCGCTGAAGGAAACGCGCCCGACTGTCGGCGCTGAACCGGGATTGGCGTAACCAGATCGCGTCCGGCGACTAAATTAGCCCAAAACTGGTCGGGGGTGTCCGATTGGGGCAAACGACACGCCTGCCCGATGATCGCCACCTTACCGGAGCCACGGCCGCCGGGCTGATGAACCCCATTGTGTGATCTCAATTTCAGACGGGCGTTTTCCGCAGTAGAGCGCGACCCGCTCCCGGTTCGGTCCATTACCGCCCCATAGTGCGGCTCCCCGTTCTTCTGAGACAAATCAGGCTTAATCCCAACTTCGTCCATAAGAAAGCCGGTCAATGCTTCGATGGTGGGAAAGTCGACAATGGCGTTTGGCGTGACTGCAATGTTGTATTTCTCTTCTAATTTGTTTAGGAGCGCCATCATCAAGATCGAGTCGAGGCCATACTCGCCCAGAGGAATCTCAACATCCAGGTCGGTCGGGCTAACTTCGAATAGTTCCGCACCCATTTCAAGCAATTCTTGCCTGATTTGTCGGGCATCTTGAGCAATATCTCTGGCTTGAGGAGAAATAGAAACAGATTTGCTTCGGCTGCTGTGGGCATGATTGACTCCTAAATAACGGCGAATTTTCTCCCGGTCGCCGTGAGCAGCCAAGACCTGACTATACGCTGTTTGAGCCAGCAGTTGCTCAAAGATCTGCAACCCCTGCTCGGTCGATAAAGCTGCCATTCCGGTTCGCGAGGTCAACCATTTTTCGGCTTCTTCATTAAGCTGCATACCGCCGACTTGCCACAGAGGCCAATTGATGGACAGCGTCCGTCCGGAGCGTTGGCCTCTTTCGACCAACCGTTGACGGTAGCGGGCGTATTCATCCATAAAAGCATTGGCTGCGGCATAGATACTCTGACCCATATTGCCGGTTACACCGGAAACCGAAGAAAACAGCACCAGGAAATCCAGCGCTTCGGCCTGGGTTGCGATGTCGATGTTGACCGTTCCGGCCACTTTCGGAGCCAGCACGGCCTCAGCCTCCGCTGCTGTTTTCTTAAGAATAAGACTATCCCGGATGATCCCCGCGCTGTGAATGATGCCGCTCAAACTTCCATAGCGGACCTTAATACTTTGGACGGTCTGTTCGACATCAGCCGGTTTGCTGACATCAACCTGACGATAATCGATCGTCACGCCCGGTTGAGTGAGGCTTGCCAACCTGGCTTGGCCGACGTCATCAAGCGGTGACCGGCCACTTAAGATGATGGTAATCCCCTGGCCATACTCCGCCAGGTGTTGAGCAAAAATTTGGCCCAAACCACCGAGGCCGCCGGTGATCCAATAGACTCCGCCCGGCTTGAGGTAAGCTCGCCTCTGATCGCCTGTCTCTAATTCAATCTGCTTTAAGGCTTTGACCCGTCGAGCACCGGTTTCATCATAACGCACTTCCCCATCACCCAACGTTTCGGAGCGAATTTCACGGCGTAGGATAGGCATAAGACTATCGGCAACCGGATTAACAATGGTAACGATTTTGCCCTGAATTTTAGGGTGTTCGAGTCGAACACTCTTTAGTATCCTTGCCAGAGGAGCATAGAGATAACGCGGGTTGGTTTCCGAGGCCAGAATTACGATCCGGGTCTGCGTTCCAGGCGCTTTTGCGGCAATCGCTTTGAGATGGCCCCATAAGGTTAGCGTCAAGGTCGTGATCTGCCCGGCTATATCCGAACCGGGTTTCGACGCTAGATCAATAACTTTAGCATTCTCAAAGCCGGTTTTGAGAGACTCGACCAGGCTCTGAGGTAAGCCGGCGACCATCAGCAGTAGATTGACTTGTTCTATGCTTTCGGCTTCGCTATCCCCTTCAGCAATCGTTTTGACCGGCCAGGTCGGCGTACAATAGATCGGTTTGGCCTCTTGCTCGTCTGTCCCGGCTTTTGGTTGCGTAGGCACAGCTCTGACGGTAAATTCCTTAAAAAAGAGCCGAACACGCCCCTGCGCATCGGCTACAGCGATATCATATTTCACAACCGCTGCTTCGGGATCATGCGAGTCGGTCGCCCCAGAGTTGGCGCTATAGGTGACGTAGGCATAGGCCTCATCGGGGAATGCCCCATAAAGCCGAATTTCCTGGGCGACAAAGGGCAGATAGAGTTTGGTATCGGCTCCGTTTAACCGGCTCAGTTTCATACCCATAATCGTTTGGAGGGCACCATCCATCAAGCTGGGATGCAGTTCATAGAGATCTTTCTCTGCCGATAAATCAGCCGGCAATCGCAGCCCGGACAGCGCTTCGTAGCCATTGCCGATTAGTTCTGTAATCGGCTGAAAATCGGGACCGTACTCCAGCCCTTTTTGTCTGAATTGATGGTACACGGCTTCCGGGGAGTATTTTTCCGTGCAGCGTTCCCGAATGGCGTTGAGATCAAGCAAAGGCACATCGCCAAGGTTGCTCACGTTGCCAAAGTCGAGTTTGCCCTGCGCGTGGATTGTGGGGCGATTATCTTCAGCGGTACGACTAATTTCGTAACGCACCTCGCCGGTTTCGTTCGGGTAAAGATTAACCTGGATGTTCGCCGGTTGCTCCTTAACCACAATGGGGCTGGCCCAGATAACGTTTCTAAACCGGACCACCGGCTGGTCTCCAGCGATCTCTGCTGCCGCTCTCGCCATTTCCAGATAGGCCACGCCCGGTAATGTCTTTTCGCCCCGCACCCGATGATCCTTCAGAAAAAACTCGTCGCCGGTCAATGTGGAACTGAACTGCTGGCCCGTAAGCGTCGAGGTGTTCCGGTGAACTAAGGGATGATAGGATAATGGAGAATGGAGAATGGAGAATGGAGAATGATTTGCTTCGTTCTTCATTTGGCGTTCAGGTTTGGGGAGCCAATGTCGCTCGCGGGCAAAGGGATAGGTTGGTAAACTGATCCGTTTAGGTCGTGGTTGTTCGTAGAGTAGCGGCCAGTCAATGGAAACACCCTCAACCCATCGTTGAGCCAAGGTTTCGTGATCGCCTTGAGCAATGGCTTGATTGACTATTGTCGGCGCTTCATCGTCTTCGAGCGCTAGCCCCCAACTCTTCTTGATCTTTTTCAGCGTGCCCACATAGATACCGTCCGGCATTTGTTCATTGGCTAGATACTGCTTGAGCTTCGTTCGCACATCGGTCAGATTGCCTGCGATCAAGGCTAGTCGGCTCTCCATTGCCTCGCGACCTGTCTGTAAGGTATAGGCCAAATCAGCCAGGAGGGTGATCTGATCATCGCTTGAGGCATCCAAATGACGCTCTACAAAATTAAGCATTTTTCCGGCATACACCCTCAACCGCTCCTCATTCCTGGCCGACAGCACGATCAGCCGCCGCTCTTCTTCTGTCCGTACTCCCTTATCCCTGCCCCCTGACCCCTGACCCCTAATTCCTACCCCTTGATACTCTTCCAACACCACATGCGCATTCGCGCCGCCGAAACCAAAAGAACTGACTCCGGCTCGCCTGGGGATGGGCCGTCCGTTCTCATCCGTCAGCGACTCCCAAGGACGGGTTTCCGTCACCCAATAAAAGGGGCTGCCTTTCAAGTCGATGTAGGGATTCTGCTGTTCAAAATTGATGGTAGCGGGCAACTGTCGGTATTTGAACGCCAGTAAGACTTTTAAGACTCCGGCGATGCCCGCGGCAGCCTCCAGATGGCCGATATTGCTCTTGACCGACCCCAGACCGCAGTGCGGGCTGGTTGGTCGCTCCTTAGGCCACTGTTGGTACAATCGCGCAAAGGCTTGCTTTAAGCCATTGATTTCAATGGGATCGCCCAAAGCCGTGCCGGTTCCGTGGGCCTCGATGTAGCTGACCGTGGCCGGATCAATCCCGGCTTGTTGGTACGCTTTGACCAACAAATCGGCCTGGGCTTTGGGGTTGGGCGCAGTCAAGGAGTTCGTCCGCCCACCGTGGTTCTCGGCCGTGGCTTTAATCACGGCATAAATGTTATCCCCATCCGCCTCGGCCCGACGCAACGGTTTCAAGAAAATCGCCCCCACCCCTTCGCCGCGCACATAGCCATTGGCCCGCCGATCAAAGGTCTTGCAGCGGCCATCTTCGCACAACATTCCGGCTTGGCTAAAAGCAATATAGAGCTGGGGTGACAATAAGGCGTTGACCCCACCCACCAAGGCCATCTCACACGCACCCGTTTGCAGCACCTGCACAGCCCGCTGCAAAGCCACGAGCGAACTCGAACAGGCGGTATCAATCGACTCGCTGGGACCATGAAAATTCAAGAGATAAGAGATCCGGTTGGCCAATACGGAGCGGTTTAAGCCCGTGCTTAGGTGGGCTTGAATCTCAACATGCGTGTTCTGGAGCAAGTCCTGGTAATCACCGGTGGAGACCCCCACGAATACACCGGTGCCGGTGCCCGATAACGTGCTGGCCCGATAGCCCTCATCTTCCATACATGTCGACACAGCTTCTAAAAAAATGCGCTCTTGTGGATCCATAAGCTTGGCTTCACGCGGTGAAATCCTGAAAAAAGCGGCGTCGAATTTGTCCACATCCGGCATAAAGCCGCCCCATTTCACGTTTGTTCTGTTGATTTGGGTTTGGGGATCGCCATAAAAAGCGCGCCAATCCCAGCGGTCGGCAGGGATTTCGGTAATGAGATCATCGCCATGGATCAAGTGCTGCCAAAAGCTGTCCAGGTCGGGTGAACCTGGCAGCACCCCGCTTATGCCAATAATGGCGATGGCTTCAGTTGGCGATTGAGGGCTCGAGTTCATCACCGTATCGATCCGGTCGTTCGTCTGTTGATCATCGGATGGCAATGACGCCGGGGATAATCTTGAACCCGATCCTAGGGAGGCACTTGCCGCCCCAAAGTCTGAATCCCGATAATAGTGCGCCAGACTAACGCCGTGGTTCTGCAATAAATAGGCACACAATAAGCCCAGTGTGTTGTACTCAAAAAACAAGGTCGGCATGAGGTCGAGGGCATAGGTTTCATTGAGCCGGTTGGTCAACGCAATGAAGGACATCGAATCAAAACCATAATCATCCAGGATTTCATCTTCAGAAAATTCCTCAGTCTTGATTTTCAACAGGCCGGATATCATTCGCGAAAGGTCCGTTTGCAACAACTGGCCTAGCACGGGCCGTTCGATTTCTTCTAAAGCCGGAGTTGTTTTATGGTTGGGCGCAGGCTTGATGGCAACCGGGTTCGAACGGGATTGCGGGGGGGCAAGATCGGGCTTGGCATCTTTATCTATCTGCGGTATCCAATAGCGCTTCTTCTCAAAGGGATAGGTAGGCAGCGAGATCCGTTGACAACTTTCACAGGCGTACAAATCAGACCAGGCTAATTCATAGCCCTGGACAAACAGGTCGGCTAAAGCCAACAGTTTTTCTCGATACATGGCCTTGCTCAAATCATTTCTTGTCGAGATTTCCTCGATAAGATACGCCCCAAATTGTTTCAAAACCGGGCGTTGTTCGGGAGGACGCACGCTTTCTTCATTATAATAGAGATAATCTTCTAACTGTTCTCCGTTTTGAATGTGCTTGAGTTTGTGCTGCAAATCATCAACATTGGTGATCACCAAACCACAACGCACCGGAAAGTGAGACCGTCCCAGTTGAAGGGTGTAGACGATGTCTTGGATACGAAGGGAGTTATCGGCTTCCTCATCCAACCAAAGAGACAGATCGGTTAGCCGGCGCTTCAAGGCTGCGCTATTTTTGGCCGATAAGATCACCAGGTAGTAAGGGCGTGTTGATTCACTTATCCCCGCTGGCTCGCAGGGTGACTCTTCCAAGACCACAAATGCGTTGGTTCCACCAATGCCCAAACTGTTTACGCCGGCCCGTCTAGGTCCGGTCGACTGCTTCCATTCTTGTACTTCCGTATTAATGTAAAAGGGGCTATTCTCAAAATCTATTCGAGGATTGGGGCTTTCAAAGTTAATGGTGGGTGGCAGTCGCTTATGCCTTAAGGCCAGCGCCACTTTAATTAGGCTGGTAATTCCTGCCGCTGTATCAAGATGCCCCACATTGTTTTTAACCGCTCCCAAACTACAGAACCCTTTTTTGTCCGTTGCCGTTCGGAAAGCCTGAGCCAGAGCCTTGACTTCAACCGGATCGCCCATAGCGGTTCCCGTGCCGTGGGTTTCGATAAAACTTAGCGTTTCAGGCTCGACCTCGGCCACGGCTAAAGCTTCGAGCATACAGTTGACCTGCCCGGCCAGTTTGGTGGCCATGTAGCTTGTTTTTTCGCCGCCGTCATTATTGAGGGCCGAGCCTTTGATGACGGCATAAATTGAGTCGTTATCCGCTATTGCATTTTCCAGCGGTTTTAGAAGAACAAGACCAAGCCCACTGCCAAAAATAGTGCCTTGTGCTTTTTCATCAAAAGCACGGATATGCCCATCCTTAGAAAATATATGGCCTTTTTCCCAAAAGTATCCGGTTTGATGAGGAATGCGAATACTGACTCCCCCGGCCAAAGCCATATCACACTCGCCACTTAAAAGGCTTTGACAGGCCAGATGCACCGCCACCAGCGAGGTCGAGCAGGCCGTTTGAACCGCGATACTGGGACCACGCAAATTCAATTTATATGAAATACGGGTGGTTAAGAAATCTTTATCATTGCCCAGATGATGATAGCTGCCCGTAGCCCCTCGAACGGACGGATTATGATCGAGGTAGGCCAGCAGATAACTTGAGATAGAGCCGCCCGATCCGGCGTAGACGCCGATGGCACCCTGATACGAGTCGGGCGCATAACCCCCATCTTCCAGAGTCGCCCAGGCGCATTCCAGCAACAGCCGATGTTGTGGGTCCATCGCTTCGGCCTCGCGCGGTGAATAACCAAAGAATGCCGCGTCAAAGAATTCGATGTCTTGTAAAATGGGTGAGGCTTTAACATAATCCGGGTGGTGGACAACAGCCGGGGGAATACCTTCTCTAACTAACTCTTCCTCGCTGAAAAAGGTGATGCCTTCCTTGGCCTCAATCAGACTCTGCCAAAATTCGCGGACATTCTTGGCACCCGGAAACCGTCCGGCCACACCAATGATCGCAATATCATTAGACCTTATGGGATGGTCGGGATTGGAGTTCATTGCACGCTTTCCTCTTTAGTACTACAACGAGACTTTGGCATTACGGCAAGAAACCAGGGTTTTCGGTCAATCAAGTCAATTCCGAGCTTAAGACGGCTCACGAGCGAACCTCTTTCCATTCCTGAACATAAAACCCTGGTTTCTCCGGTTTCTCAGAGTGACAGATCGTTTCTTGCTTTTTTTCGCAACGCACCTCGTCGATTCTGGACTCCCTCGCGCCGTGCCCTCGTTCGGTGTTGACTTTGCTCCACATCCGGGAGCGTTTCCTCAGCCGATCTATCTTGCATGCCTGTGTTGTAGGCCGCACACAGATCACCCACCGTACGCACGTCGGTGATGGAGACCAAGTTAGAGCTAAAGGGATCGACGCCCAGTTTCAGTTCCAAGATGGCTAAAATGCGGGCTAAATCGAGCGACTTTAAGCCTATATCATCAACTAATCTCTGAGCGTCGTGAAGGTCCACCAATTCAATTGATTCTTCCTGTGCGACAGCGCGGATTACATCGCGGACAATTTGATCTAAATTTCCCATCGTTTTCTCCTCGAAGAGTAGGATTTAGGGATCAGAATAGAGTTACGCCCTTGACACCTGCTTATGTCATTTCGTAGCCAAAGGCGGAGAAATCCCTATAATATCTGCTTGCAAACAACGTTCTCAGAGATTTCTCGTTGTTCCTCCTCGAAAAGACATGTCAACTGCTTAAGTCATATAGAAATTGGTTAGTGTCTCTAAGTTTTCGCCATAATTTGAGCCTTTGTTTATTGCGTAGTGCGTAATGCGTATTGAGCGCTTTTT
>JAGRBZ010000155.1 GCA_020433805.1 Anaerolineae bacterium | reverse complement strand
TATTGAGCGCTTTTTTTTTTTTTTTTCACTACGCACTACGTTTTATGAATCGTTGTGGCGAAAAACTAATGACACTAACGAAACACTGAATTTATGAGAGGAATGAGGCCACTGAACCGTCCAAGCGATGTTCTCATCAATCCTCTGTCAAGAAAGCGCACGCGTTGAAAGGCAGAATTCAGTGAAATCATCATGTTCAGTGTTTCAGTGTTTCAATGCGTACCGGTTGCCCCAAAATAGAAATGCACCCAACATTGATAGCATCTTATTTTAGGGCAAAGGTCTGGCAGGGTTCCATCCGTTCAATCATATATGGCGTGAACCCTGCCTCTGGTTAACGTGCGTTCGTTACGCGTCCAGCGTGCCCGCCTGTAAACCAACGGGCAGCGGCGCGGGTTGCGTACATGTACTCGCCATCTCAATGTGCCGACCCGCCTCCGAGGCATCCAAGATCGACTGCATGGCCTCGACGACGTGGAAGGCCATTTGACCGCTGGCTCGATGAGCGCGACCGGATTGTAAGCCGTAAGCTAAATCAGCTACCCCTAACCCGCGACTATTTTCGGTGTAACCGTGGGTTAGTTTGATCTCGCTCCACTCGCGCTCGTCGGCGCGGCGCAGGAGTACCGGCCCGTTGAAGGTGTTGGGGTCGGGCACGGCCAGCGTGCCGTCGCTGCCGTAGATTTCGATGCGCGGCAGTTGTGCGCCCCACACATCAAAGCTGGTGATCAACGTGCCTACCGCGCCGCTCGCAAAATCGAGCACACCGGCGACGTGGGTCGGCGTGTTGACCTGTATTTTCTGCCCGGCTTTGGCTCCGCTGCCGATGGTGCGCTCAGGAAAAGAAACCTGGGCCGAGCCGGTGACGCGCTTGATCGGCCCCAGCATTGAAATCAGCGCCGTGAGATAATAGGGAGCCATATCGAACAGAGGGCCGGCCCCAGGCTGATAGAAAAATTCGGGATCGGGATGCCAGGCTTCGGGACCGTGGCTCATCATAAAAGCGGTTGCGGCGACCGGACGGCCAATTGCACCATCTTCGATCAGTTTGCGGCAGGTTTGCAGGCCACCGCCCAAAAAGGTATCGGGCGCACAGCCAATCCGTACGCCTTTGGCCTGCGCCGCATCGAGCAACCGCTGACCATCTTCAGGCTTAATCGCCAGCGGCTTTTCACTATAAACCGATTTACCGGCCTCGATCACCATCAAACTTACCTCGTAATGGGCTGCCGGTATGGTTAAATTCACCACAATCTCGATGTCGGGATCGGCCAGCAGTTCGGTGGTGGTCATCGCCTTCACACCATACTGTTTTGCCTTGGCTTTGGCCCGCTCAAAATCCAAATCGGTCACCGCCACAATATCGAGAATATCAAATTTGTCCCCGGCTTTGAGATAAATATCGCTGATATTTCCGCAGCCGATAATGCCTACTTTTGTTTGGTTCATAAATGGTTGTTTTGTCTCCTGTTAAATAGGAATTAGGAATTAGGAGTCAGGAATTAGGGGTTAGCCTTTCCCTGATTCCCAATTCCTAGTTCCCAATTCCTGCTTTTTAACTACCGACTGGCCCACAGCATACCGCGCTGAACGAGCGTACGGGCCTCCGGCACGTCGAAATCTTTCGCCACGTGGCCCAGCGAGCAGTAGAAAACATGGCCCTGGCCCCAGCGCCGTTTCCACACAACAGGCATCTCACAACCGGCAATCCAGGGGTGGACATCGCCGCTGAAGGTGGTTGTCGCCAGCACCTCATTGGAGGGATCGATGTGGAGGTAGTACTGTTCGGAATGCATCGTAAAATCATCGAGACCGGCGGTGATGGGATCATCATGATTGGTGATGGTAACGGTATAGTCGATGATGTTGCCGGGGTGAGCCACCCATTGGCCACCGATCATAAATTGGTAATCGGGGTTACTGCGAAAGGCGTCAGCGGTACCGCCATGCCAGCCAGCGAAACCAACGCCGCTGCCCACGGCATCGAGCAACCCTTTTTCCTGCTCCGGGGTAATGGTGCTCATTGTCACACACTGCACAATCAAATCGAGCGCCTGAAGCTTGGCCGTATCAAGATAGCTATCGAGTGTATCGGAAACGTCAACCTGATAGCCTTGCTCGGCCAGATAAGCGGCAAAGATGTCTACACATTGTTTTGGCTCATGTCCCTCCCAGCCGCCCCATACACATAAAGCTGATTTCATGCATCGCTCCAATCATCCGGCCCTTCCAGCCGATAGCCTTTACCGGGGACGGTCACAATGTACCGGGGATTTCGCCAATCGGCCTCGACCTTCTGCCGAACCCGTTTGACCAGTTCGTAGATAGCGCCGGGGCTGACGCCTTCGCCAACGCCCCACACACCGACGGCAATATCATCGTAACTGCACACCACGCCCAGGCGTTCACACAGAAAAGCAATCAGCTTACGCTGTGGCTCGCTGAGCTTAAGCGTTATTTCCGTATCATTGACAAAAATCTGGCCGGTATCGTCATCAACCCGCAGGCCGATCTCGGTCGGTTCAGCCGGAACGGTAAATTTGGTCTCTACATAGCGCGCAAAGACCGGGCTAAACAGTTCAACCGGCTTACCGTCCCGCTGCCTGATTAGGCCTTTGCGCTCAAGTAGCGCCCGGTGCGTGGCCGAAAGTTTAGTCTCACCGCCGGTAAGCAGCGTAAGCAAAGCAGGCTGCTCGCTTTCCAGTTCGCTCCACAGACGCTGGCACTCTTTTTGAATAGGACTTATTTTGATAAGTTCTGCCGGTGTAATGTCGATGGGTGTGGTCAGGTTGGGCAAAAGCAAGCTGACACTGCCGTAAATTCGCTCCAGCAGACCGGGATGGCCGCCGGAAAGTGCAATTAACCGCTGCTCATTTTCAACCGACACCGTGTGGTTGTGCCGCTCGGCCAGGTAGTGCACAAACGCCCGCGTATCGTGCGACGAAAGCGGATGCAGAACCACGGTATGCAGATGAAACAGCTCGCGAAACTCATAGACATCTTTGTCGCCTCGTAAATGCTCTAAAAAGTGCGAGGTGCCGGTGACAAAGCTTAGTTGCGTTTCCAACGAGTCGTACAGTGCTCGCAGTTGTCGAAAAGGCCACGGCGGCAGTTGGCGCAAGACATCGTAAAATTCATCGAGAATAAGCACAATCGGCATGGGGGCTTTGTAGCACAGCATCCGCATGCTGCCCGCATACAGCGCTCGAATAGCCACGTCCGATTGGCTATGCAGCAGCAGCTCGCGATGGGTCGCGCGTAGCTCAGCAACGGTATCGTTGTCGAAATCAGCCTGCATCAACGCTTCGATAGTGCGTCGCAGCAGCAGTTCGTAAAATGCGTGCTCGCTGTCGCCTGCTTCCAGGCAATCGACAAACACCATGAGCGGCGGCAAAGCGCCCTCTTTAGCGCAGTGGCGGCGAGTCTCTTCCGTTAACAGCGAGCGCAACAGGAACGACTTACCGGTATTACTTGGCCCTACAACCGAGCAGCAGTTGCCCTGTTGGATGCAGGTAACAATCTGTTCTAGCTTGTTGGCACGCACCGGCGCGCCGGCAAAGGCAGTTTTTGAAAAGTTCATAGGCGTATTCAACTTTGTTGGGGAAGACGGTTTGTACTCTCTTCTTCTAAAGTATACTTAGCTTATAAACGAACATCAATAAGACAAACGTTTTATCTCCCATTGACCTTGCCCAATGCTTGACACATTATTAACTTCCCCCTATAGTGAAAAATAGTACATCTAAAGAAATCTTGGGCATATTTTACAAAACGTCGGCTCCGGTCGACGCACAGCAGAGGCCGACATTACTTCTTGGATGGAGTAGGTTTGGCTTTTTTTACGTTTTACCGTTTTGCATCAACAAAAAGGAGTCCACAATGGCAACCATTAATCAACAGCAGTTAACCGGCGACGAAGCACTGACTCGATTGACGGACGGGAACGCCCGTTACGTACAGGCCCAAATGGAGCATCCACGCCGGGGTATCGAACGCCGCCAAGAATTGGTTGGCGGGCAAAGCCCGTTTGCTCTTGTTTTGGGCTGTGCCGACTCGCGGGTGTCGCCCACGGTTCTTTTCGATCAGGGGTTGGGCGATTTGTTTGTTATTCGTGTGGCCGGTAATGTGCTGGACACCACTGTTTTAGCCAGCATCGAATATGCAGCAGCCTTTTTGGCCGTGCCGCTCATCGTGGTCTTGGGTCACTCAAACTGCGGAGCCGTAGGCGCAGCCGTGGCCGGTAAACCAGTGCCGGGCCATTTACCGGATTTGGTCAGCATCATCCAGCCCGCGGTCGACCAGGTGCAGGACGGCGGTGGCGATATCCTCAACAACGCTATCCAGGCCAATGCTCGCCGCGTCGCCGACGAACTGGCTGCCTCTCAACCGGTACTGGCCGATTTGGTTCAAGCCGGAACGTTGAAAATTGTTGCCGCCGAGTATTATCTCGACGATGGCCGGGTTGAGTGGCTAGACAAATAGTAGTGCGAATTTTCGATCATTATAGACGGCACTGGGTCCATGCGATGGGGAAAGTGGTTTAACCACGAATTACACACATTAACACGAATAAAACAATATACTTGGTGAAAATTCGTGCGATCCGTGGTTGATTTTATCCCTTCGTACGTAATCCCATCTTGCGGACCCAGTGCCCTATGGACAGAATTAACATGATTTTCATGATAAATCAGAAATCATTAGGAGTTACGCACTTGAAACCTACTTCATGTCATTTCGTAGCCAAAGGCGGAGAAATCCCTATAGTATCGTCTTGCGAACAGTTTTCTCAGGGATTTCTCGTCGTTCCTCCTCGAAATGACATGCCAACTGCGTAACTCATAATCATATCAATCATGTTAATTCTGTCCGTTTATTTTGATACCAAAGGTATACTTTCGTTGTAAAACAACTTAAATATTCTGCCGCTCGATATTGATCAAATCGATCAGCAGCGAGTAACCGGTTTCGATACTGCCTGCTCCCGCGCCGACCAGCGTCACCGGCCCCATAAGACTGGTATCGTAGGTGATGGCGTTGGTGGCACCGGTTACGTTGGCCAACGGATCGCTGATGGGCAGCATTTGGGGCGATACGTCGGCGGTAACCCATCCGGCTTCCTGCTTAACGCTGCCGATGAGCTTCCAGCGCTTGCCCGCCGCCTGCGCTTGCCCGATATCAGCGGACGTTAAACTGCTGATCCCCTTGCATGTGACATCATCTTTCTTAAGCGGCACATCCATCAGCACGTTGGCGATAATCACCACTTTGCTTAACGCATCGTAACCTTCGACATCCGCTGTGGGATCGGCCTCGGCATAGCCCAGTTCTTGCGCCTGCTTGAGCGCTGTCTGATAATCGAGGCCTTCTTCCATTTTCGTCAAAATGTAGTTGGTGGTACCGTTCAAAATGCCTCGGACGCCCATAATTTCGGCACCGGCCAACGCAACCAGCGGCAGACGCAGGGCGGGCGTCCCGCTCATCACGGTGCCTTCAAAGCACCAGCGGACGCCGTTAGCCTCGGCCAGCGCCGCCAGTTCACCATAAGCCAGCGCAACCGGCCCCTTGTTGGCAGTAACCACATGTTTGCCGCTCTCAAACGCGGCTCGGCAGTAATCGATAGCCGGCTGCCCGGTTTCAATATCGGTGTAACTGATTTCAACCACCGTATCGGCGTTGCTTTGGCGGATAATCGTCAGCGCATCCCATCCGCGCTCCAGGCCGGGCGTGTTCAGATAATCGTCAAACGAGCCGGTGTTGCGCACGACATCCAGCAACATCTCCGTATTCAGCCCGTCGGGGTGGTAAAGCGATCCCTTCGACAGCGTACAGACCGCTACAATCTGCGCTTCAAAGCCGAGATTTTGGCGCAGGGCCTCACCTTTATTATGCAAAATCTCGGCCAGCCCCTGGCCGACCGTTCCGAAACCGATAAGGGCAATTTTATGAGCCATACTCTTCTCCAATGTGTAATATTGAATGTCAAATTTACCCCAAAGCGCGTAAATCCTCAAATAGTGAGGTCACGGTCGGCGGCCGCCCGGTGCCGCCCCAACTTTCTGTCGAATTAGTAGCGATGTTACCTCTGCTAGCACGTATATGTCTATGTGAAACGCTTCAAACGTCTTGATTAATTTGTATGGTAGTGGCACAATAGTTTTATCCATTGTTTGCCATCCTAGTTGGACATGTTCAGCATCATAAAGACAACATTTATCGCTTGTCAAAGCTATCACTGCGTAAGGTTTGTTATTAGTACTAATCGACTACGTGCTTCATCTTGCAATTTGCAAATTAAACCGAGATTATTGAAAATAGTAGTATAAGTAACTAGCATAATCAGGGTATCATCATGAAGTCGGTTCTTCAAAGCAGTACTATCCTTATTGTGGCGGATAGCGCCAATCAGCCACATCTTCTCCAGGATTATTTGAGGGGATTTGGTCTTAACATTTTGGTCGCCCACACAGGCAACGATGGCATAACACTTGCCCGTGAGGCTCAACCCGATATCATCTTGCTTGATACGGTATTACCGGGACTAAGCGGCTTTGATACATGCAGCCATCTTAAAGATCATGAAGCTACCCGCCGCATCCCCATCATTTTCATGATGGGGTCAGGCAGTACGGTCGATAAAGTTCGCGGGTTGACGCTTGGGGCAGTCGATTTTATCACCAAACCCATCCATTTTGAAGAACTTATTGCTCGACTGAAAACACATTTGACGATCCAAAAGCTTCAAAATGAACTAGAAGACAAAAATCAAACATTGCTTGAAGAAATCACCCAACGTGAAGAACTTATTGCCGAACTCGATGCGTTCGCCCATACCGTCGCACACGATCTCAAAAACCCCATCGGGGTTACTATGACGCACGCCCAGTTTCTCGATAAATACGGCAAAAAGTTATCTGAGGAAGATTTTCAGAAATATGCCGGTACCATCGTGCAAAATGGCAAAAAGATGGTCAATATTATTGATGAACTGCTCCTCTTGGCCAGCGTTCGTACGGAGAAAATTGCGCCCAAGCCTTTAAACATGGCCGAAATTGTCGAAGAAACCGAGGAGCGGCTTTCTTATCTTATTGCCGAAAATCAAGTCGATTTTGTTACGCCACCTGAGTGGCCCATTGCCTGGGGACATGCGCCCTGGGTAGAAGAAATATGGGTCAACTATTGCAGTAATGCGATTAAGTACGGTGGTCAACCGCCAAAAGTTGAACTAGGTGCCACCATTCAAACGGATGACTGCATTAAATTTTGGGTTCGCGACAATGGTATGGGCCTGACGCCTGAAGCCCGAGAAACGCTGTTTATTCCCTTTACCCGGCTCAATCAGGTGGAGATTGATGGGCACGGGTTGGGCTTATCAATTGTACAGCGCATTGTTGATAAATTAGGTGGACGGGTCGGGGTTGAAAGCGACGGGATTCCCGGTAAAGGCAGCATATTTAGCTTTTATCTACCACTCTATGACGCCACACCGTTTCCTAGAGAAAATTAGCACACAAATTTTCATTATAAACGTTTACAAACTTGCTTCAAGACATAAATCTAAAATACCGAACTACGACAAGGAGAAGGTTTAATGAATTTAGTTATTTCTGTAAGTAAACACCTTTCTATTGAATTACTCCCTGGAACAGACAAAAGTGAGCCGGCTTTACGTCTCTTTATCCCAGACGATCCCGAACAGGCATTTGTTGTTTTTCAATCGGAAATTCATCTTCTCCGAGACGCACTCATCGATGCCGGAACGCAACTAGCCAAGCTCGAAAAGGAAGCACGAAAATATAGAGAGTAATCAGTCAACAGGAGAGGACATTGACTACACGTAAATTAGGCACAACCACGTTATCCGTCTCGCCCATCGGACTTGGGCTGGCCGCCCTTGGTCGGCCCGGTTACATCAACTTAGGCCACGCCACCGATCTCAAACAAAACTACGATGTCGAGGCTATGGAACAGCACACGCACACCGTCCTCGATGCGGCCTGGGAGGCCGGCGTACGTTATTTTGATGCGGCGCGCTCCTACGGCCGGGCCGAACAATTCTTAGGTAGCTGGCTCAAAAAACGCGCTATCACACCCGACGCCGTCACCGTTGGCTCAAAATGGGGCTACACCTACACGGCCGGCTGGCAAATCGAGGCCGAAGACCACGAAATTAAAGAGCACTCTCTGCCGGTATTACAACGCCAGTGGCAGGAGACGCAAACCCATCTCAGCCCTTACATAAAATTGTATCAAATTCATTCAGCCACATTAGAAAGCGGCGTTTTAGAAAACGAACCGGTTCTGGCTGAACTGGCCCGCCTGAAACAGTCCGGGCTGGCTATCGGCCTCTCTTTGAGCGGGCCACGTCAGGCCGATGTTTTGCAGCGGGCGCTGCAAGTAGAGTTCGATCAACAATGCTTGTTCGACACGGTCCAAGTCACCTGGAATCTGTTGGAACCATCGGCAGGCCCTATGTTACAAGAGGCGCACAGCCGGGGGATGGGCATTATCGTCAAAGAAGCTCTGGCCAATGGACGCTTGACCTCGCGCAATCAAAATTCGAGCTTTGCCGCCAAACGGGCTATTTTGGAAGAGCAGGCGCGCCGCTTAGAAACCACGCTCGATGCCTTAGCCCTGGCCGCTGTGCTGGCTCAACCTTGGGCCGGTGTTGTGTTAAGTGGCGCGGCCAATGTCGAACATCTCAGCGCCAATCTGAAAGCGCTTGATGTAGCCTGGGATGAGGAAGCAGCCACCCAACTGGCACCGCTGGCCGAAGCACCGGAGCAGTACTGGCAGACACGCTCGAACCTGGATTGGAACTAAGGCGATACCCCGTTAATGGACATCCGAGGAAAAGTGGCGCTGGTTACGGGCGGCGCGGTGCGTATCGGCAAAGCGATGGCGTTAGGTCTGGCCGAAGAGGGCTGCCATGTAGTTATCCATTACGATCGCTCGGCATCCGCCGCCCTGGAAACCGTCAGCGAAATCGAGGCGAGGGGCGTTAAAGCCTGGCCTACGGCTGCCGACTTCAACGACGAAGAGGCCGTTCAGGCACTTATTCCGGCGGTTCTGCAGCAAACAGGTCGGCTTGATATTCTCATTAACAACGCCTCGATCTTTCCCCGCGAGGATTTTTTTACCACCGACGCTGCCTCCTGGAATCAAAATATGGCGATCAATCTCAAAGCGCCGTTTCTGCTGAGCCAAGCCTTTGCAGCGGCCCTACCGGAGGATCGACCGGGAGCGATCATCAACATGCTCGACTCGATAGCGTTGCGTCCCAAAAATCATCATTTTGCATACACAATCAGTAAATTTGGGCTTGAAGGTTTAACCAGAGCCACAGCGTTTGCTCTGGCCGGCCGGAATATTCAAGTTAACGGCATTGCTTTGGGAACCATCCTCGCCGCCGATGAGGGGGACCAAGCCGTATTTGAACGTATGGCAAAGCGTACGCCGATGCAGCATCCAGGCTCGCCTCAGGCGGTTGTCAAGACGCTGCTATACCTTTTGCAAGCGGCAGAATACGTCACGGGTGAAGTTATTCGTGTCGACGGTGGCCGGCATTTGGTTTAAAGAGGGTGCCTTCAACCCATATTTGCAATCCTTCCTATAATAGGTACAATACCGATATCATCGGGAAATGAAGCCTGAAATATCATACTCTGTTAAAAATCGAGTTTGAGAACTGAAAGTTGATACGATCTTTTCATCTGCGAGACTCGCGGCTTGTAGCTCGCCTACAAAAGGCAGGGACGCCGCTTGATATTGAAGAGCAGTTAACACACCCCCGCTCTCCGTTGAGATCGGTCTTCTTAGACACGTTTCTTTCTCCCCAGTCGGGGCCATCCACATTTATCCTTAACCACAAAGATGAACAACACGGTAAGCAGCTCGGCCTGGCTCAAATAAGGACGCGCCCTGGTCGCCCTGAGCGCGACGTTGTTTTTATGTCGCCAACGCTCAATTCCGGTAACGGCAGCCACGCCATCTGGCAGCGATTACTAACCCATTTGTGTGTGCAAACGGCTGAGTCCGGTACACTCCGCATTTATGCCCGATTACCACTGCATACCGATGAACTTCAGATTTTCAAAAACGTCGGCTTTGTTGAGTACAGCCAAGAACATTTCTACCAGTTGGATCCTTCGGTTGATCGCACAGAGATTCGGCCTCAATTGGAGTTACGGCTTCAGCAAGCCAGCGATGGATGGGGCTTACAGAAGCTATACGCAACCTTAACCCCACGTGCTGTTCAAAATGCGGAAGGATTAGCTCAGGGACAGTGGGAACTTTATGGCCGACGCTGGGGCGTCCAAGGCCGGCGCACCGGGTATGTGTGGGAATATGATGGCGATATTTTAGGTGCGCTCCATATTCGCAACGGAAAGCGCGGTTATTCTGTTAGAACCTTGTTACATCCCGATGCATTGGACAAAGCTGAAGCTTTATGTCAGGCAGCTTTACGGCTGACTGCGACTAAACCAAAAGCGCCTGTTTACTTTGCATTTAGAGCATACGAGTCGGGTTGGCAACATATATTACCTATGTTTGGATTTAAACCACTCACCAGCCAGGTATTGGTAACAAAACCAATGGCTGTTCGTATTCGGGAAAAGTCGACAAAACTGATTCCAGCGTTAGAAGCCAGCCCCACCGAGGGGGCCGCATCAACAACTATCATATCGCACGCCAAATCTAAAACAACCGTGTCTAAAAATGGCTCGCCACATCGCAGGCGCAAAACAACGATACCCGTTCTTTAACAACTCACTCATCGGTTAATTTCTCATTTGGCACAATGAACACATTGTTCATACCAGGCGAACGTATAATTTGCTACACTTGCAATATTACGGAGGCATAAAAATAGAAAGTCTAAATACATCCCCACAGATTGATACAACAAACGACCTAGACGCTCTGCTAAAAGTTTTACCACCGCGTATTACCGATGTGATCAGAGCCGTTGATCAATCTGAGAATCTTATTGAAATCATTATGGACTTAGGGCGGTATCCTGAAGCCCGTTTTACCGACCATGAAATGATTTTAAGCGAGCAAGAGATAACCCAAGATGATATCGATTTTGTAGTGCAGCGTATCGGCAAATTTATGGGGGATAACCGGGCCGGCATCGAGCGTACGCTTCACCGTATTTCGGCCATCACCAACCGACAGGGCAAAGTGATTGGCCTCACCTGCCGGGTTGGTCGGGCTGTTTTTGGTACGGTCGATATTGTTCGCGATATCCTTGAGTCGGGTAAAAGCCTACTGCTTTTGGGGCGACCCGGCGTAGGCAAAACCACCATTTTACGCGAAGCTGCCCGCATTTTATCAGAAAAAAAGCGCGTGGTTATTGTCGATACCTCAAACGAGATAGCCGGCGACGGCGACATTCCCCACCCGGCCATTGGCCGCGCCCGACGGATGCAGGTTGCCAAACCCAGCCTGCAGCATGAGGTTATGATCGAAGCCGTAGAAAACCATATGCCCGAAGTCATCATCATTGATGAGATTGGACGGCAGCTGGAAGCCGAAGCGGCTCGCACCATTGCCGAACGTGGTGTTCAGCTAGTAGGTACGGCCCACGGCATCAATCTGGAAAATTTACTTCTCAACCCCACCTTATCTGACTTGGTAGGGGGCATCGATACGGTAACGCTGTCTGACGAAGAAGCCCGCCGGCGCGGCACGCAAAAGACCGTTCTCGAACGACGCGCACCCCCTACATTTGATGTGCTGGTTGAAATTCAAGATCGCCAGACATTTGCCGTCCATCACGATGTGGCTCGCTCGGTAGATACGTTGTTACGCCAACGCCCGCTGGCTCCTGAAATTCGCTATCGCAACGAAGATGGCGATATCCAAATCGAAACGCCGCCGGAACCGCACTCAGCCCGCAGAACCGAACGGTTGGGCAAAGAGGGCAATGGTGGCGGCGGACGTAACGGGGGGCTTAGCCATAGCCCTCATCGCGAGCGTATCGATATGGGCAGTATGGGTACCATTGCGTCGTTTGAATCAAACCGGAACCTGAAACCCAAAAAGGTTTATCCCTACGGTGTCGGCCAAAATCGACTGCGTCAAGCTGCCCAAATATTACAGGTTCCGATGACTATCGTCAACGACGTAGACACTGCCGATGTGGTGATGACCCTTAAAAGTTATTACCGCAAACACCCGCAGCCCATCACCAAAGCCGAACGTTTAGGTAAACCGGTCTATGTGTTACGGTCGAATACAACCATTCAGATGGAGTCCTGTCTGGCCGACATTTTCTCGCTCGAAGCCGATGAGATGGACCCGAACGCCGTTGCCAAACGCGAAACCCAAGAGGCCATCCGCAAAGTGTTAGGTGGCACCCGCAGCGTTGAACTTTCGCCGCAAAATGCCGGCATTCGACGCCAACAGCACGAAATGGCCCGTCAGGCTAATCTCATCTCCCACAGTTCGGGACGTGAGCCATATCGGCGCGTGCGCATTTACCGCGATTTGCAGCGAGGCGGAACTTGAGCCTGTTTATAACTTTTGAAGGCCCGGATGGCTCCGGCAAGAGTACTCAAATTTGGCGCACGGCTGAATTTCTGCGCGGATTGGGCCACGAAGTACTGCTCACCCGTGAACCCGGCGGCACCAGCATCGGCGACCAAATCCGCGACATTGTCCACGATGTCGCTAATACCGATATGTGCTCCCCGGCTGAAGTGCTGCTTTATTCGGCCAGCCGGGCGCAGTTGGTGCATCAAGTTATTCTGCCTCATCTCAAAACGGGCGGCGTGGTGGTTTGCGACCGCTATGCGGACAGTACCTTTGCCTATCAGGGGTACGGGCGTGGGATGGATAAGGAAGCACTGCGTCTGATCACCCAATTTGCTACGCAGCAGCTCAAGCCGGACCTGACGATCTATCTCGATCTGGATCCGGCCGAAGGATTAAAGCGCAAACAGAACGCCAGCTCAGCCGGCGAAGGTGAGTGGAATCGGATGGATCAGCTTGCTCTCGATTTTCATCGACGCGTTCGCTCCGGCTATCTGGAGATGGCCCGTAGTGAGCCGGATCGTTGGTTGGTCATCGATGCTATGGATTCGATTGAAGCGGTCAGCCAGGCTATCTGTCAGCGGTTAGAGCACTACTTGGCAAAAACTCCACAAAGCCACGTTTAAGCAATACAATTATCACAATACAAAAACCCCAAGGCGATGATCTTGCTACCTTGGGGTTTTTTGCAATTAGCCATGAAATAATGCAAACAATTTTTATGAGATAAAGATTAGAGATTGGTCTTAGAAATCTCCTTATCTCCTAATCTCCTTATCTCTTCCCCCGCCACCCCCTCAATCACCAAACCAATCGTCGCTGGCTCCGCCGCCCAGATCGGGCATCGACTTTTCAATCGAGTCGGGACCTTCACCCGCTTCCAGCCGATCAACGACTTCGTTAAACTCACTGCCTAAATCTTCACCCATCTCGCTGCTCATTTTGCGCATCCAGCGGGCAATCGACTTTGGATCGTTTTCATCCAAACCGGCCAGGCTGCTGGGATCGGCTAAGTTTTCAAGCCGGCTCTCTTCCGAACGCAACACGGCCACCTTAGAGACAAGGCGTTTCAAATGGGTTCCGCCACAACGTGGGCAGGCTGCCTCTTTGGTTTCTACTTCTGAGAAGCTGCGAAAAAAGACGTTCACCCGTTTCCGACAATGGTAACAGCCATATTCATAAATCGGCATTGTATTATCCTCTCACACTGCCTTGAAGTTAAGACCTGACAGCTTTTGCACGACCTTTCTGACGTAAATACAAGTTCATTTGCGCCCAATCTTACACGTAACGCGATCTTTGAAAAGCTGTCAGGTCTGGCGTTCGTTCCTTAACTTCATGGCATTGTATTATCCTCTCATCAAACTTATATGGTATTATACCCCATTACCAAGATGTGAATCAAGGCCGAACTTGACTCTATAAATTTGACATATACCATACAATAATAGACATACCGTCAAACAATGGCGGTCACCACCCACCAACTGGTCACCTGGCCTTCTACACCACAACAAAGATAGAAAAGATGGAGAACTGCTTTGACCCAAATTAATCCCTACACCCGTGTAGAAAAACCGTTGTTAGTTGTCATCTCCGGGCCATCCGGCGTCGGCAAAGATATGGCCCTTATTCGCATGCAAGAGTTGGGGTATCCCTTCTATTTTGTGGTTACCGCCACAACCCGTCCTCAGCGACCGGGTGAAGAAGATGGCGTTGATTATTTCTTTGTATCCAAAACAAAATTTGCCGAGATGATAGAGGAAGACGAGCTACTGGAATATGCCATTGTCTACGGTGATTATAAAGGCATTCCGAAAGCCCAGGTACGCAAGGCACTAACCAGTGGCAAAGATGTGATTATGCGCATCGATGTGCAGGGTGCGGAAACGATCCGCCGCCTGGTGCCGGAGGCCGTTTTGATTTACATTTCAGCAGAGTCGGAAGAAGCGCTGATTCAGCGCTTGAACCAGCGCAAAACCGAGCCGGAAGACCAACTCAAATTGCGCATTGCAACCGCCCGCCAGGAGCAGAAACGGTTGGCGATGTTCGATTACATTATCATCAACGAGCACGATAAACTTGACGAAACGTGCCACAAAATCGCCTCGGTTATTACGGCCGAGCGGTGCCGCGTGCGCCAAAGAGAGATAACTTTATGACCTATCGCGATACAGATCCGTACTATAACTCACCGCCGCCCATCGATCCACAACCTACTTTGCCGCTGCCGCTCAACAAGCCTTTTTTCACCTACGCCCTACTGGCCGCGATTGTTGTCGTTTGGGTTCTCATGACGATAGCCGGTGGCTCGACAAATACCCAGGTTTTAATTAACTATGGAGCAAACTACGGACCGGGTATTATTAATGGCGAAATTTGGCGGCTTTTCACATCGATGTTTCTTCATATCGGCGGCTTCCATTTATTGGTAAACGGCTATGCCCTCTTTATCTTTGGTCTGGAAATGGAGCGCCTCTATGGCCCGGATCGTTTCCTGGTTGTTTATATTCTGGCGGGCCTCTTCGGAAGTTTAGCCAGCTTTGCCTCCAAAGGGCCAACCGTTTTATCAGCCGGAGCGTCCGGCGCTATTTTTGGTATCATCGGTATGAACCTGGCCTTTTTTCTGCTACATCGTGATGATCTGGGTCGCATCAGCCAGGCCCGTATTCAAGGGACGCTGGTTATTATCGGCATCAACCTGGTTTTCGGCTTTATGGTGCCCGGCATCGACAATATGGCTCATATCGGCGGCTTAATTGCCGGTTACCTGCTGGGTTACGGATTAGCACCGCGCTACCAAGTGGTCAACCAATACACCAGCGAAGCGCGGGTAACCGACACGGTCTCGCTAATTAACCGGTGGTGGGTGCCGGCCACGGCCGTAATCCTGTTAGCCGTCGGCACCCCGCTCTCGATTATTATGTGGCAAGGTTTGGCGTAGTTAATGACATGTATGCCGAAGTTGTTGTTGACCGCCCCATTGTAAAGCGAAGCCGACGCAGTTTTGTCGATGCCCCGGAAGACATTTACATCCCGGTCCCGGAAATGGAGGGAGAATCCCCTGAAAGGGATGCCCCGGAAGACGAAAATCCTCTGGCGCTGACGTTCCATTACCATATTCCACCCTACCTCATTGATAAGCTTCAGGTTGGTCATCTGGTGGCGGTGCCGTTTCGCACCCAACAGTTGATGGGTGTTGTTGTCGGTCTGAGCCAGATTTCGCCGGTGGCCGACACCCGCCCGATTGAAGCCATCCTCGATCCGGTTCCGGCACTCACGCCTGGTCAAATTGCTCTGGCCCAATGGCTCTCGCGCGAGTATATCGCGCCACTGTCTACCTGCATTCAATATTTCCTGCCGCCCGGCTCAAGCCGCAAACCGGAGTTGATGCTTGTCCCTGTCGATGCTAAGTCTTCCACGCCCTTAACTGCTCCGGAGCGGGTTCTACTGGCCTATTTGCAACAAAAGGGGGCTACCTCTCTGGCTGAGGTTGATACCAGTACGGCCAATGGCCTGGTCGATAAAGGGCTGGCTCAAAAGCAGAGTGTGCTAACCAAACCACGCGTCGGCCCCAAAATCGAGCGCATGGTTGAGCTAACCATCCCGCCCGACACCATTGACGCGGTACTGCCGACCTTAGGCCGCCCCTCCAAACAGGCCGAGATATTGCTCTACATGGCCGAGCTGGACGATCCGCTGCCCGCGCTCGACAGCGTGCTGGCGGCGGTCGATTGCTCAATCTCACCGGTCAATGCCTTAATCGAACGCGAATGGGTTGAACTGATTCCGGCTCAAACGTGGCTCGACATCCCGCCCTCACTGCGCGAGAGTACGGCACCGCTCGAAACCGTGACCGAATCGGCGGCAGGCCAGAAGGTGCTAGGCTATCTGCGCAGCCAGGGTCGCCCCATTCGTTTGGCCCAAACAGTGGCAGATACGGAGGTCGATGAGTCCCTTGTCGATGCCCTAATCGAGCAAAAGCTTCTCTTTCGTTTCGATGAGCCGGAACGCCTGGCATTAACATTACCCACTGACGACATTCTGGAGTCCGTCGTCGAACTGCGCTACGCCGAAAAATATGCCGATGTGTTGCGTTTATTGGCCTTCGAAGATGGGCCGGTCTGGATCGGCTGGGTCTACGCCCAAACCGAGGCGACGCTCAACACCCTCAAGAATCTGGAGGAAGCGGGCTACATCAGCATGGGCGAGGCCCGCCGCTGGCGCGATCCGCTGGCCGGGCGCGGCTTTACGCTCGACACGCCGCCCAATCTCACCGCCGAACAGCAGGCCGTTTGGGAAGAAGTAGCCCAGACGTGGCAGTCGCAATCGATTTATAAGCTGCCGTTTCTGCTGCACGGGGTGACCGGCTCCGGCAAAACCGAAATCTATCTGCGGGCCATCGCCGCCGCCCTTCAGGCCGGACAGAGTGCCATTTTTCTGGTGCCGGAAATTACGCTGGCCACCCAAACTGTCGAGCGCGTTTCGGCCCGTTTTCCGGGACGGGTGGCGCTGTGGCACTCGGCGCTATCACCGGGCGAGCGGTTCGATACGTGGGAACGGGTGCGAGCCGGTGAACTGCCGGTGGTGGTGGGGCCGCGTTCAGCCCTCTTTGCCCCGCTCAAAAATCTGGGCGTCATCATTGTCGATGAGGAACACGAACCGGCCTACAAACAGCGCGACCGCGCCCCGGTTTTTCACGCTCGCGACGCCGCCATCGAGCTGGGCCGCCGCAGCGCTGCCCTGGTGATTCTGGGCAGCGCCACACCCGATGTGGTCAGCTATCGCAAAGCCGAACGGGGCGAGTATTTGCTGCTGCACCTGCCCAACCGTATTTTGGCCCACACCAAACATATCGCCGTCCAGCAGGGCTTTCTCAAACGGATTAAAGACGAGGAGCGACGCAAGAAAATACAGGCCAGCCTGGCCAGCGGCAAGGCCAGCGAGTTTGTATCGCTGCCGCTGCCGGAGGTGGAAGTGGTCGATCTGCGCGAGGAGCTGCGGGCCGGTAACCGCTCGATATTTAGCCGCTCGTTGCAGTCGGCCATGCAATCGACCCTGAAGCGCGGCGAGCAGGTGATTTTGTTTTTGAACCGGCGCGGCACGGCCAGCTTCGTTATCT